>JBILUB010000006.1:0-21600 GCA_044371245.1 Opitutaceae bacterium | reverse complement strand
TGGCTACGACTCGGTGCCCGCCGCGGTCAAGCGCCGCTTCGACGAGGAGCAGTCCAGCGTCGCGATCGCCTACCTGAAGAACGCTCTGGATTTTCACCCGGATAACCCGGTCCTCATCCTCGAAATTGCCAACGTCCACCTGAACCGACTGAAAGACGTCGAAACCGCCTCCCGTTACTATCACGAGGCGGCGCAGATTCCCCAGGCCCCCTACTACGCCGCGAGGATTTATGCCGAGCTCCTGCGCCGCCTGGACCGTAAGCCCGAGGCCTACGCGTTTCTCCTGCGCCTGCACCCGACCCTGCCTCCGGACAATCTCATGGCGCAGGCCGATGTGGTGCTCGGGCGCATCCGCGAGCTCGAACAGGAACTGCAAATCCCGCCCGAGCGCGCCTATCAGCCCTGAGCGCGCCGCCGCCGTGGCGCTCCCTTTCCGTCCCCCTCGCCCCCCTCGCGCGCGCGTCCCTGGCCGCGCCGGGCGTGGGGCGGCCCGAGCCGCGGGGCGAAGCGCGAGTACCGTCGACCGTACCGAATCGCAGCTCTCCGGACCGCACAGGTCCCCCCGACGGCGCCTTTTCTCTTGCGCCCGACTTTAATCTTTGGCGAGTTGACCAACTTACCTAACAAATGAGCGCGGACGCCAACCTTTACCCTATCTTTGACCGCGTCCTTCCGCGGGCGGAGAAGGAGGCCCGCCTCGGACATCGTGGGCAGGTCATCTGGCTTTATGGCCTCTCCGGTTCCGGCAAAAGCACGCTCGCCATCGCGCTGGAGCGCCGGCTGCACGCCGAAGGCTACGCCACGCAGCTGCTCGACGGGGACAACATCCGCAGCGGTCTGAATCGGGGCCTGGGCTTTTCCGATGCGGATCGCATGGAGAACATCCGCCGCATCGCCGAGGTCGCGCGCCTCCACGCCCACGCCGGCCTGGTCACCCTCTGCTCCTTCATCACTCCCCTGCGCTCGCTGCGAGCCCTGGCGCGGGAGATCATCGGCCCCGATGACCTGCTCGAGGTCTACGTGCGGGCCAGCTTCGCCACCTGCGCGGCCCGCGATCCCAAAGGCCTGTATGCGAAGGCCGCCGCCGGTGGGGTGGGGCAGTTTACCGGCAAGGACTCGGCCTTTGAAGAACCCCCGAGCGCGGCTGCCGAGGGGGGAGGCGGCACCCTCGTCCTCGACACCGAAGCGGCCTCGCCCGAGGCCTGCCTCGCCACCCTGCACGCCGCCGTGCTGCCGCGACTGCGCCTCCCCGCGCCGGCCGCCTGAAAATCGCCGCCGCCCCCACGCCTTTACGCCATGAGTTCCTACAACCTGACCCACCTGGCCCAGCTCGAGCACGAAGCGATCTTCGTGCTCCGCGAAGTCGCCGCGCAGTTCGAGCGCCCCGCCCTCCTTTTTTCCGGTGGCAAGGACTCCATCGTCATGGCTCGCCTCGCCCAAAAGGCCTTCGCGCCCGCCAAAATCCCCTTCCCCCTCGTCCATGTCGATACCGGCCACAACTTCGCCGAAGCCATCGAGTACCGGGACTGGTTTGCCGAGGATGTCGGCGCCCGTCTGATCGTCCGCTACGTCGCCGATTCCATCAAAGCAGGCCGCTGCCAGGAAGAGAAAGGCCCGAATCCCTCTCGCAACGGACTCCAGACCGTGACCCTGCTCGACACCATCGAGGAGTTCAAATTTGACGCCTGCCTCGGCGGCGCCCGTCGCGACGAAGAAAAAGCCCGCGCCAAGGAGCGCTTCTTTTCTCACCGCGACGAGTTCGGCCAATGGGATCCGAAGAACCAGCGTCCCGAACTGTGGAACCTCTTTAACGGTCGCAAAAACCTGGGAGAACACTTCCGCGTCTTCCCCCTCTCCAACTGGACCGAGATGGACGTCTGGCAGTACATCGCCCGCGAGAATCTCCGCATCCCCAGCATCTATTTCAGCCATTCCCGACGCGTGGTGAATCGCAACGGCGTGCTCCTCGCCGAGTCGCCCTACATCACCCTGCTCGAAGGCGAGACCTACGAATCCCGGATCGTGCGCTACCGCACCGTCGGCGACAGCACCTGCACCGGCGCCGTCGAGTCCACCGCGAGCACCCTCGCCGAGGTCATTCAGGAAGTGGCCAGCGCGCGGGTGACCGAGCGCGGCACCCGCGCCGACGACAAACGCTCCGAATCCGCCATGGAGGACCGGAAAAAAGCCGGCTACTTCTGAGCCGCCCGCGCTCCCCGCCACGCTCCCGCGTTTTCACCGGCCCCCGCGCCTCTCCACCAGTCCACTTTCACCCGCTTCCCGCCACTCCCGCCCCTACGCGGCCGCTCCCATGTCCACCTCCGCCCCCGCCCCCGTGCCACCGCATACCGACGAGCATTATCTCTCCATGGATCTGCTCCGCTTCACCACGGCCGGCTCCGTCGACGACGGCAAATCCACCCTCATCGGCCGCCTCCTCTACGATTCGAAGGCGATCTTCGAGGACACCCTCGAAAATCTCGAGCGCGTCACCGAGCAACGCGGCGAGGAGAACCTCAACCTCGCCCTGCTCACCGACGGCCTCCGGGCCGAGCGCGAGCAAGGCATCACCATCGACGTCGCCTACCGCTACTTCGCCACGCCCAAGCGCAAGTTCATCATCGCCGACACCCCCGGCCACATCCAGTACACGCGCAACATGGTGACCGGCGCCTCCACCGCCAACCTCGCCATCATCCTGATCGACGCCCGCAAAGGCGTGATCGAGCAGACCTGCCGCCACTCCTTCATCGCCTCCCTGCTCGGCATCCCCCACGTCGTCGTCGCCGTCAACAAGATGGACCTCGTCGACTTCTCCGAGGCCCGCTTCCGCGAGATCGTCGCCCAGTACTCCGACTTTGCCTCACGCCTGAACATCGCCGACGTGAAGTTCATCCCGATCAGCGCGCTCCACGGTGATAACGTCGTGGAAAACTCCCCGCGCACGCCCTGGTACCAAGGCGGCTCGCTCCTCTACACCCTCGAGACCGTCTACATCGGCAGCGACCTCAACCACGTCGACCCGCGCCTCCCGCTTCAGACCGTCATCCGCCCAAACAACGACGCGCATCACGACTTTCGCGGTTTCGCCGGACGCGTCGCCGGCGGCGTGTTTAAACCCGGCGACGAGATCGTCACTCTTCCCTCCGGCTTGCCGGCCAAGATCAAATCCATCCACGGCCCCGAAGGCGAACTACGCGAAGCCTTCGCCCCCATGTCGGTCGTCGTTACCCTCGACCGCGAGGTCGACAGCTCCCGCGGCGACCTTTTCGCCAAACCCGGCAACCAGCCCGCCGTCGCCCAAGACCTCGAGGCCATGGTCTGCTGGTTCGGCACCAAAGCCCTTCAACCGGGCGGCAAGTACATCCTGCGCCACACCACTCGCGAGACCAAGGCCGTGGTCAAGACCGTGCGCTACAAAGTCGACATCAATACCCTGCACAAAAAAGAGGACGACCTCACCATCGGCATGAACGACATCGGCCGCATCCACGTGCGCGTCGCCGTGCCCCTGATGATCGACCCCTACAAGCGCAACCGCACCACCGGCAGCTTTATCCTGATCGACGAGTTCACCAACGCCACGGTCGGCGCCGGCATGATCCTCTGGCCCGACGGCAGCGAGCGGAGCCAGACCGAGCAGTTTGCCGACATGGGCGGACTCTGAGGGCGTGCCGTCGCGCGGCCGTGTCACGCGCGACCGCACGGCGCGAGTTTATCTCTTCTAAAACAGCATGCCCGCGAAGCAGGCCGTCAGCCCGCACGCGAGGTTGCCCCCGAGCAGCGCGCGCCATCCCAGCTGGGCCAACTCGCTGCGCCGCGAAGGGGCCATCGCCCCGAGTCCACCCACCATGATGCCGATCGAGACGATGTTCGAAAAACCGCACAGCGCGTAAGTCAGGATGATCCGCGTGCGGTCATCCACCAGCGTCCCGTCCGCCTGGAGCTGCGCCATGCTGAAGTAGGCGATAAACTCGTTCAGCACCACCTTCTCCCCCAGCAGGCGCCCACCGATCAACATGCTGTCGGCGTCCACTCCGACCAACCAGGCGAAGGGAGCACCGATCATCCCGAAGATAAACTGCAGGTTGAAGGCGGAGAACTGGCCCCCGGTCCACTCCTTCACCCACGTGTTCAGCCCCAGCCAGTCCCCCGGTCCGCCGCTGAGCAAGGCGTTCCCCATCGCCACGAGGGCGGTGAAGACGATCAGCATGCCCCCCACATTGACCGCCAGCTTCAGCCCGTCCGCCGTGCCCAGGCAGATCGCGTCGATCGCGTTGGCCCCCGGTTTTTCCGCGCTGAGGATCAGGCGCTCGTCCACCGCCTCGGTCTGCGGCAACAGCATTTTGGCGATCAGCAGCGCGGCGGGCGCCGAGAGCACCGACGCCGTGAGCAAATGCGTCGCCCACCTCACCCGCTCCGCCTCGCTCTCCCCCCCGAGCAGCGTGATATAGATCGCCATCACCCCGCCCGCGATCGTCGCCATCCCGCCGACCATCACCGCCAGCAGCTCCGAACGCGTCATCGTCGTCAGGAATGGCTTGATCAACAAAGGCGCCTCCGTCTGCCCCACGAAAATGTTGCCCGAGGCGTTCAGCGTCTCCGGGCCGGACAGGCGCAGGGTTTTCGACATCACCCACGCGAAGCTCTTCACCACCACCTGTAGCAAACCCAGCCGGTAAAGCAGCGAGGTCAGCGCCGCGAAAAAGATGATCGTCGGCAGGATCGTGATCGCGAAGACCGGCGCATGCGTCGTGAAGCTCCGGCCGTCGGCCCCCTCGATCACCATGCCCTGCCCCCCGAAAGGCACCCCGAAGACCCAGCCAAAAACCAAGGCGCTGCCCTCGTTGGTGAAGCCGAGCAACTTCACAAAAAGCGTGCCCACGAAATCGAAGCCCGCCCGCACCGGCCCCACCTTCAAGATCAGCAGCGCGAGCACCATCTGCAGGACCAGGCCCACCCCGACCACCCGCCACGGGATCGCCCTCCGGTTCAGACTGAACACCCAGGCGATGCCTACGATCGAGACGATGCCGAGCAGGCCGCGGAGAAGGTGGATAAATTCCATGGATAAGGGCGGGGTGTTTGGGGTGGGGAGTACGCGCGGGAGCTTGTCGCAGGCTCCGTGCCGCGCGAGGTTGGAATCCTCACCCTGCGCCATGTCCCCCGATCAAAGACTCCAGACGCACCTCGCCCGCAGCCCCGACCTCGCGGGCGCCGCCTTCGTCGCCGCCAACGCGTCCATCCAGGGCGACGTCGTGCTCGGACCCGATTCGAGCGTCTTCTACGGAGCGGTGCTGCGCGGCGACATCAACCAGATCCGCATCGGCCGCGGCTCGAACATCCAGGACAACAGCGTCGTGCACCTCTCCGACGATCACGGCACCTTTGTGGGTGAGCACGTCACCGTCGGCCATGCCGCCACCCTCCATGGCTGCACGATCGAGGACGGCTGTCTGATCGGCATGGGCTCCATCATCCTCGACGGCGCCCGCATCGGCGCGGGCAGCATCGTCGGCGCGGGTTCCCTCGTGACCATGGGCTTTGCTTGTCCGCCCGATTCGATGGTGCTCGGGCGCCCCGCGAAAGTCGTCCGCCCGCTCAAGCCCGAGGAGATCGGCGCCGGCCGCCGCCTGGCGGAAAAGTACATCGAGGTGGCCCGCGCCCACGCCGCCCGGCGCCCCTAGCACCCCGGCCCGTGCGGTGAGGATGCGCATCCGCGTCCGTTAGATTTTGCCGTTCCTCAAAGCGCGGTTCTGATGCGCTCGGAATGCAAGCCGCCGATTTTTTCACGCTGCCACCCTCGCTCGCCGAGTTCGCCCCCTTCTTTGATCCCGGAGCCGAGCCTTGGGCCTGGTTGCCCGCGATCGCCCGCGCCCTCGCCGCCCTGCCGCCACCCGATCCCTGGGCCGGCCTGCCGCCGGGCGTCCACCTCGAAGGGGCGGTCCATCTCGCGCCGGATGTGAAGCTGCCGGCCTACTGCACCCTCGTCGGCCCCTGCTGGATCGGCCCCTCGGTCGAGATCCGTCCCGGCGCCTATGTGCGGGGCAATGTCATCGTCGGCGCCGGCTCCGTGCTCGGCAACGCGTGCGAATTTAAGAACGCCCTCCTGCTCGAGCGGGTCCAGGTGCCTCATTTCTCGTACGTCGGCGACTCGGTGCTGGGCAATCGCGCCCACCTCGGTGCCGGCGCCATCTGCTCCAATCTTCGCCTCGACCAACGACCGGTGTGCGTGCGTGGCCCCGAGCGGGTCTACGAGACGGGCCTGCGAAAATTCGGCGCCATCCTCGGCGATGCGGCCGAGGTCGGTTGCAACGCCGTCCTCAACCCCGGCTGCGTGCTCGGCCCCCGCGCCCTGGTGGCCCCCGGCACCGTCCTCTCCGGCTACCTCCCTCCCGACACCATCGCGCGCCAGCGCGGCAACGTCTCGCACCTGCCACGTCGGGGTTGAAAGGCGCGCGGGCTTCACCCCACGCTCCTCCCCCTTCCTCGCCTACCGTACCCAGTTTCCCGTCCCGCATGCGCACCCTCACCGGCATCCAGCCCTCCGGCATCCTTCACCTCGGCAACTATCTGGGGGCGATGCAGCCCGCCATCGCCGCCCAAGGTGCCGGCGATTGCTGCTACTTCATCGCCGACTACCACTCGATGACTTCGCTCACCGACCCGCAAAAACGGCGCGAGTACACCCGGGGCGTCGCGCTTGACTGGCTCGCCTGCGGTCTCGACCCCGCCCGCGCCATGCTCTGGCGCCAGAGCGATATCCCGGAAGTGTGTGAACTGGCCTGGATCCTTGGCACCCTCGCCCCGATGGGACTGCTCGAGCGGGCCCACAGCTACAAAGACAAGACCGCCCGCGGCATCGCGCCCCACGTCGGCCTCTTCACCTACCCGGTGCTGATGGCCGCCGATATTCTCCTCTTCGATACCACGCACGTGCCCGTCGGACGGGATCAGAAGCAACACGTCGAGATGACGCGCGACATGGCGATCAAGTTCAACCTCACCTACGGCGAGACCCTGGTTATCCCCGAGTCCGTCATCCGCGACGAATCGGCCGTCGTGCCCGGTCTCGACGGCCAGAAAATGAGCAAGAGCTACGGCAACACCCTCGAACTCTTCGGCGAAGAAAAAGCCACGCGCAAAAAAATCATGGGCATCCCGATGGATTCGCGCAGTCCCGCCGAGCCCAAGCCCGACGCCGATCAAAACATCGCCATCCGCCTGCTGAAGACCGTCGCCGAGCCCGCCATCGCGCAAGACTACGAAGACCGCCTTCGTGCCGGCGGCCTCGGCTACGGAGATCTGAAAAAAGCGTTGTTTGAACAACTCTGGACCCACTTCGCCGCCGCCCGCGCCCGGCGCGCCGAGCTCGCGGCCGATCCCGGCCATGTGGAAAAAATCCTCGCCGATGGCGCCGCTCGCGCCCGAGCGGTGGCCGCCCCCGTGCTCGACCGTGTGCGCCGCGCCTGCGGCCTGCGCTAATCGAGCCGGAGGCCGGCGCCCACTCCCAAACGAGCGCCGCCAGCCCGCCCCGCCCGCGCCGCTCTCAGGCCCACTCGGGCGGATTTTGCAGATGCGGTTTCAGCACCCCGATGCACGGCAGGTTCCGGTACCGCTCGGCGAAATCCAGACCGTAGCCGACGACAAACTTGTCCGGGATCTGGAAGCCCACGAAATCCGCCTCGAACTCCACCTCGCGCCGTCCCCGCTTGTCCAGGAGCACGCAGGTACGCACGCTCGCCGGGTGCAGTTTTTTGATCATCGCCACGATCAGCGAAAGGGTTTTGCCCGTGTCGAGGATGTCGTCGATCAGCAGCACATGGCGGTTGGCAAGATCGAGTGAGAGATTCCCCAGCACCTGCGGCTTCCCGTTCGATTTGGTGTCGTTGCGGTAGCTCGAGATCCGGATGCAGTCCAGACGGACGGGATTGTCGATCTGGCGCAAAAGATCGGCGGTGAAGAGAATCGCGCCATTGATCACCGACACCACGGTGATCTCCTCGTGCCCGTAGAGCCCCATGATCTCCGCCCCCAGTTTTTTCAGGCGCTTTTTGATGTCGGCTTCGGACACGAGCACGGACTCGAGCGCGGGGTAGGTGGACGGTTCGGCTTTGTTGGCGGTGGGCGGCATGGCGAGGAAAAGGGAAGCAGCTTGGATGCCGCCATCGTGCCGGGCAAGGGTGCCGGAGGCCGCCAGGTGACGAAGAGGCAAGATCCGGCCCAGCCCGCCCGATCCCCGGGTCAATCCCTTTGACTCGACCCCGGCCCGACGCTTGCTCGGTCGCTTCGCGCCGATCCGTATGATCTCGATCTCCGTCTCGCAGCTCACCAAACGCTTCGGCCCCACGCTCGCCCTCGACGCGCTCGACCTCGAGATCGCCGCCGGAGAGCTCTTTTTCCTCCTCGGCCCCAGCGGCTGCGGCAAGACCACCCTCCTGCGCACCCTCGCCGGCTTCTATTTTCCGGACGAGGGTGCCATCCGCTTCGGCACGGAGGATGTCACCCGGCTGGAGCCGCACCGGCGCAACACCGGCATGATGTTCCAGAGCTACGCGCTCTGGCCGCATCTCACCGTCGCCGAAAACGTCGTCTTCGGCCTTCAGGAGCGAAAGGTGCCGCGCGCGGAGTCGGACCGGCGCGTCGCGGAGGCCCTCGACGCCGTGCAGATGGGCGCCTACGCCACCCGGAAACCCAACCAGCTCTCGGGCGGCCAGCAGCAGCGGGTCGCCCTCGCCCGCGCCCTGGTCGTCCGTCCGCGCTGTCTCCTGCTCGACGAGCCCTTGAGCAACCTCGACGCCAAGCTTCGCCTCGAGATGCGCGCCGAGATCCGGCGTGTGTGCAAAGAATACGGCCTCACCGCGGTCTATGTGACCCATGACCAAAAGGAGGCCCTGTCCGTCGCCGATCGTCTCGCCGTCCTCGACGGCGGACGTCTGCTCCAAGTCGGCTCCCCCCGCGAGGTCTACCGTCGTCCCCGCTCTCGCGCCGTCGCCGGATTTATCGGCGAGGCCGACTTCATCCCCGGACGTATGCTTGAGCGGCGGGGGCGCGAGGCCGAGGTCGAGACCGCCCTCGGCCGTTTCGTGGGCGTCTTCGGCGACGAGTCCGCGGCCCCGGCCCCCGGCGCCGAACTCACGCTCTCGATCCGCCCCGAATGCTGGTCCCTGCGGGATCGTCCCGAACCCCGCAACAGCGTGTCCGGGCGCATCGGCCACAGCACCTATCTCGGGGAGATCGCGCAGCACTCGTTTCTCCCGGCCGGCGGCGATCACCCGCCCTTGAAAATTTTCGAGCTCAACCCCGGGCCGCCCGCCGCGTCCTCCGCGGGCCCGCTCCACGCCGTCGTCGCCGGCGAGGATGTGGTCGTGCTCGGGCGCTGAGCAGGAGGATTCATGCTCCGACACGCCACCCTCCTCCTGCTCCTCGCCGTCATCCTCGGCCTGCCCTTCGCGCTGCGTCCCGGCGGCGGCCCCGCCGTGGCGGACGCGGACACCGTCGTCGTCATCTCCCCGCACAACGAGGCGATCCGGCAGGAGTTTGAGCTCGGCTTCCGTCGCGAGCATCTCGCGCGCACCGGCCGGGACCTGCGGATCGACTGGCGGCTGGTGGGTGGCACCAGCGAGATCGCTCGGTATCTGGATGGTGAATACACCGCGTCCTTCCGCCGCATCTGGACGGACCGCCTCCGCAGGGTCTGGAGCTCGGAGGTCGACGCGGCCTTCGACCGTGAAGTCCTCTCGCCGGACGCTTCGCCCACAGCCCGGGAGGCGCGCGAGGCCTTCCTCGCCTCGGACGCCGGTTGCGGCATCGATGTTTTCTTCGGCGGCGGCGCCTATGATTTTATCCTGCAGGCGCGGGCCGGGCGCTTCGTGCCCCTGTACCGCCCGGGGGAAGCCACGCCCGACTGGATGAGGGACGAGATCGTGCCCCTCCGGCACGCCGGCGATGATTTTCGCGACCCCGAAGGACGCTGGACCGGCGCGGTCCTCAGCTCCTTCGGCATCGTTTACAACCGGGACGCGCTGGCCCGTCTCGGGCTCCCGCCCCCCCGGCACTGGGCCGATCTCGCCGATCCCCGCTACCGGCGAGAGATTGCCCTCGCCGATCCCACCAAGAGCGGCTCGATGAACAAGGCCTTTGAGAACGTCCTCCAGCAGACCATGCACGCCACGGTCCGCGCCCGGCTCGAGACCGCCCGCTTCGCGGACGAGGAGTCGCGCCTCGGCGCCGAGCGCGCGGCCGTGGCCGAAGGTTGGGTCGAGGGTCTGCGCTTGCTGCAGCGCATCGCGGCGAACGCCCGGTACTTCACCGATAGCGCGCAGAAGGTGCCGATCGACGTGGCGGCGGGTAATTGCGCCGCCGGCATGTGCATCGATTTCTACGGGCGCCAACAGGTGGAGGCGCTCGCCCGGCGCGGGGGCGGGGACCGGGTGGCCTACATCTCTCCGCCCGGAGGCACCGTGTTTTCGGTCGACCCCATCGGATTGCTCCGCGGCGCGCCTCACCCGGAAGTCGCCCGGAGTTTTATCGAGTTTGTGCTTTCTCCCCAAGGGCAGCGTTTATGGAACCAAAAGCCGGGCACCGAGGGCGGTCCGCTGCGCTACGCCCTGCGACGCCTCCCGGTGCGACGCGATGCTTACGGTCTGCCGGGAGAGGAGCGGGTGCGCAGCGATCCGGGCGAGAATCCCTACGCCCTCGAAAATCCGCTGGTGTATCGGCCGGAGTGGACCGCCGGTCTTTTTGGCGAACTGCGCTTCATCCTCAAAGTCATGGCGCTCGACGCCCATCCGGAGTTGGTCTCCGCCTGGACCGACGTCGTGGGCGCGGGCTCGCCCCCGGACGCGCTCGCGATCCTCCAGGATTTGTCCGTGGTCGACTACGCCGCCGCTTCCGGTCCGATTCGCCGAGCGCTTCGCTCCGGGGACAAAGTGGAGGAGTTGCGTCTCGCGCGAGAGCTCGGGGTCCACTTTCGCGCCCAGTATCGACGGGCCGCGGAGCTGGCTCGTTCCACCCCGTAGGTCCTCCCTCGGAATCAACCCCGTCGTGCGCCAGAGGATAAACGCGCTCGGTCGGGACGACCGCGCCAGAGGTGGACCGTCGGTCCATGCCGGCGAGGACAACGCGGGTCCCGCGCGTTTCTCCTCCGGATGGCGCGCAGGATGGGTTCCGTTCGCCGCCAGGGCCTAGTTGGAGGAGATTTGATCTTCGCCCAGATCGCCTTGGAGTCGTTTGCCCAGGCGCAGCGCCTCGACCTCCGCCCGCGCCCACCGCGTCATCAGCTTGTAGCGCTCATGCACGTCCAGCGTCTCGAGCACCCGCTGTTTCAGCGCATTGTCCGTGCACACGCTAAAGGCGGCCAGATCCACAAAAATCTCGGGATCATCGATCGTCGTTAAGAACTGAACAAACTCCGCCTGGCCACTCCCGAGGCGATGACGCGAGCGGAGCAGGCGCGAGAGGCGGGCGTGCATGCTCGCATTTTCCTCTTCGCCCGCGCCCGGCTCGCTGCTCAAAGGCCGCACCCGGATCCTTCGATACGGAGCCTCACCAAGCGTCTCCGTGACCTCGACCCGGGACAAACCCTGTAGCAGCAGATTGGACGTACCGTCCTGGTTGCCGTGGCAGGCGCGCACCACTCCGACAGTCGCGATGCGATAGGGCGGCTCAAACGCCGTGCCCATCCTCGACACGTCCAAACCGGCCACCGCGAACAAGCGGTGCGAGTCGAGCGAGTCCCGCAACATCTGTCTGTAGCGCGGCTCGAAGATGTAGAGTGGCATCAGCGCCTGTGGGAAAAGCGTGGCGCCGGGCAAGGTCATCAGCGCGACCTCCTCGGGCAAAGTGATCTCTGGCTCCATGGGGAAGATCTAGACCGATCTCTCGCCCCTCGCAATCCGCCGGCGCCGACGACGAAGAGGGAGCGCACGTATGCTCGGCCACGACGACCGCCGAGGTGCGCCAAGCTCGCGGCGCGGCACCGATCTGCTGTGCCATCTCTGCGCGACAGCTGCGCCACGGATCGGTAAACTTGTGCCATCGAGTCCCTGAATTGCCCGCACGCCTCGCTGCGTTCAATGGCTAGTGATTTTTTTAAACCAATAACATAAAGTGGTTAACGAAAGTATCAAGAAAGCCCGCACGTGCTCTGCTTTCAGCTGGGCATCATGGCCCACTACATTCTCGGTATCGACCTCGGCACGACCAACTCCTGCATGTCCGTGATGGAAGGCGGTGAGCCCGTCGTCATCCCCAACGCGGAAGGCGCGCGCACCACGCCCTCCATCGTCGCCTTCACCAAGAGCGGCGAACGCGTCGTCGGGCAGGCCGCCAAGCGCCAGGCCGTGACCAATCCGAAGAACACCATCTTCTCCGCCAAGCGCCTCATCGGCCGCAAATTCACCGAGGTCAGCGAAGAGGCCAAGAACCTGCCCTACAAAGTCGTCGCGGGTAAAAACGGCGACGCCTACATCGAGGTCCAAGTCGGCGACAAGACCGAGCAATTCGCTCCGCAACAGATCGCCGCCTTCGTGCTCGGCAAGCTCAAGGCCGACGCCGAGGCCTACCTCGGCACCAAGATCACCGAGGCCGTCATCACCGTCCCCGCCTATTTCAACGACGCCCAGCGTCAGGCCACCAAAGACGCCGGCAAGATCGCCGGCCTCGACGTGAAGCGCATCATCAACGAGCCCACCGCCGCCTCCCTCGCCTACGGCCTCGACAAGAAGAAGGACGAGAAGATCGCCGTCTTCGACCTCGGCGGCGGCACCTTCGACGTCTCGGTGCTCGAGATCGGCGACGGCGTGTTCGAGGTCAAAGCCACCAACGGTGACACCCATCTCGGCGGCGACAACTGGGACGAGGCCCTGATCAACTGGCTCGTCGATTCCTTCAAGGCCGAGAACCAGATCGACCTCCGCAAGGACCCCATGGCGCTCCAGCGTCTCAAGGAAGAGGCCGAGAAGGCCAAGATCGCGCTCTCCTCCGCGCAGAGCTACGACATCAACCTGCCCTTCATCACCGCCGACGCCTCCGGCCCGAAGCATCTCAACATCAGCCTCTCCCGGGCCAAGATGGAGCAGATCTGCGACTCCCTCTTCGAGCGCACCATCGCCCCCTTCAAAAACTGCTTGAAGGACGCCGAGCTCACCTCCGCCAACATCGACGAACTCGTGCTCGTCGGTGGCATGACCCGCATGCCCAAGGTCGTCGAGATCGCCCACAAACTCGCCGGCAAGACTCCCCACCAGGGCGTCAACCCCGACGAAGTCGTCGCCATCGGCGCGGCCATCCAGGGCGGCGTGCTCAAGGGCGACGTGAAGGACGTGCTCCTGCTCGACGTCACCCCGCTCACCCTCGGCATCGAGACCGCCGGCGGCGTTTCCACCGCGATGATCTCGCGCAACACCACCATCCCGACCAAAAAGTCGCAGGTATTCTCCACCTACTCGGACAACCAGCCCGGCGTCGAAATCGTCGTCCTCCAGGGCGAGCGCCCGATGAGCCGCGACAACAAAAAGCTGGGCAACTTCAAGCTCGACGGCATCCCGCCCGCGCCCCGCGGCACGCCCCAGATCGAGGTCACCTTCGACATCGACGCCAACGGCATCCTCAACGTCACCGCCAAGGACCTCGGCACCGGCAAGGACCAGAAGATCACCATCCAGGGCTCCTCCGGCCTCTCCAAGGAAGAGGTCGAGAAGATGACCCGCGAGGCCGAGCTCAACGCCGAGGCCGACAAGAAGCGCAAGGAGGAGGTCGAGACCAAGAACTCGCTCGATTCCACCATCTACGGCCTGGAAAAAACGCTCAAGGACTCGGGCGAAAAAATTCCCGCCGAGATCAAGTCGAAGTTCGAGACCGCCCTCGCCGACGCGAAGAAGGACCTCGAGAGCGGCGACGCCGACAAGATGAAGGCCTCGCTCGAGAACCTGCAGAAGATCGGGGCCGAGCTCTATCAGGCCGCCCAGGCCGCGGGCGCCGCCCCCGGCGGCGACGCGGGCCCCGGCCCCGAGGCCTCCGCCGACCAGTCCGGCCCGTCCTCCGGCTCCGCCAAGAAGGAGAAGAAGGTCGTCGACGCCGACTTCGAAGTCGTCGACGAGGACAAGAAGTAAACCCTCCGCCGTCGTGGCATGGGCGTCTCGCCCATGTTCCGACGTTCCCCCCCCTTTCGCCCGGTCAGCCCGGACGAGCTGTAACCAAGCAACGGATACAAAACCAACTCCCGTAAGCGTTAATCCAAACCAACCAATACCCACATGGCCAAAGTCAAAATCAAGCCCATCGGCGATCGCGTCCTCGTGAAACACGTCGAGGAAAAAGAGCAGGTTCGCGGCGGCATCATCATCCCTGATTCCGCCAAGGAAAAGCCGCAGGAGGCCGAGGTCATCGCCCTTGGCACCGGCAAGAAGGACGAGAACGGCAAAGTCACCCCCTTCGAGGTGAAGGTCGGCGACAAGGTTCTCATCAGCAAGTACGGTGGCACCGAGGTGAAGATCGAGGGCGAGAAATTCACCCTCGTCCGCGAGGACGACATCCTCGGCGTCGTCGCCTGACGCGAAGCGTTCCGCTTCGCGCGATTTCAAATCTCAAATCTCAAATCTCAAATTCCTTAATACTATGGCCGCCAAACAACTCCTCTTCGACGAAGCCGCCCGCCACAAGATCCTCCGCGGTGTCGAGCTCCTCGCCCGCGCCGTCAAGGTCACCCTCGGTCCCAAGGGCCGCAACGTCGTCATCGACAAGAAATTCGGCTCGCCCGCCGTCACCAAGGACGGCGTGACCGTCGCCAAGGAGATCGAGCTCGCCGATCCCTACGAGAACATCGGCGCCCAGCTGGTGAAGGAAGTCGCTTCCAAGACCAACGACGCCGCCGGCGACGGCACCACCACCGCTACCGTGCTCGCCGAGGCCGTCTACAAGGAAGGCCTCAAGCACGTGACGGCCGGCGCCAATCCGATCTACCTCAAGCGCGGCATCGACAAGGCCGTCGAGGCCGCCGTCGCGGAGCTCGCCCGCATCTCCAAAAAGGTGAACGACACCGAGGAGATCCGCCAGGTCGCCACCGTCTCCGCCAACTGGGACACCACCATCGGCGACATCATCGCCGAGGCCATGGACAAGGTCGGCAAGGACGGCACCATCACCGTCGAGGAGAACAAGTCGATCGAGACCACCCTCGACGTCGTCGAGGGCATGCAGTTCGACAAGGGCTACCTCTCCGCCTACTTCTCCACCAACCAGGAGAGCCAAGAAGCCATCCTCGAGGACGCCTACGTTCTCATCCACGAGAAGAAGATCTCCAACCTCCAGGAGTTCCTCCCCATCCTCCAGGCCGCCGCCAAGACCGGCAAACCCCTGCTCATCATCGCCGAAGAGGTCGAGGGCGAGGCCCTCGCCGCGCTCGTGGTGAACAAGATCCGCGGCACGCTCAACGTGTGCGCCGTGAAAGCCCCCGGCTTCGGCGACCGCCGCAAGGCCATGCTCGAGGACATCGCCGTCCTCACCGGCGGCCGCCTCCTCTCCGAGGACCTCGGCATCAAGCTCGAGAACGTCCAAGTCTCCGACCTCGGCCGCGCCAAGCGCATCATCGTGGACAAGGAGAACACCACCATCATCGAGGGCGCCGGCAAGGGCTCCGACATCCAAGGCCGCGTGAAGCAGATCCGCCGCCAGATCGAGGAAACCACCAGCGACTACGACAAGGAGAAGCTCCAGGAGCGTCTCGCCAAGCTCGCCGGCGGCGTGGCCGTGATCAACGTCGGTGCCACCACCGAGTCCGAGATGAAGGAGAAGAAGCAGCGCGTGGAAGACGCCCTGCACGCCACCCGCGCCGCCGTGGCCGAGGGCATCGTTTCCGGCGGTGGTGTCGCCCTCCTGCGCACCGCCAAGGCCGTCGACGCCTGCATCGCCTCCCTCGAGGGTGACGAGAAGCTCGGCGCCCAGATCATCCGCCGCGCGGTCGAGTCCCCGCTCAAGCAGCTGTGCTTCAACGCCGGCGTCGAGGGCGCGGTCGTCGTCCAGGCCGTCCTCGCCTCCAAGGGCGCGAACGGCTACAACGTCGCCACCGGCGCCTACGAGGACCTGGTAAAGGCCGGCGTCGTCGATCCCACCAAGGTGACCCGCACCGCCCTGCAGAACGCCGCGTCGATCGCGGGCCTGCTCCTTACCACCGAGGCGATCATCACCGACGCTCCGGAGAAGGACAAAGCGCCCGCGGGCGGCGGCCATGGCGGCCCCGGCGGCGGCATGGGCGGCATGGATTACTAAAAATCCCACCGTCCGGCGCGCTTCGCTCCGGCCCTCCTGCCGATCCAGCCGGCGCACCTTTACCGGTGCGCCGGTTTTTTATGCCCGCCCGCTTCGGGATCCAAGCGGCGGGCGGCCGTGAAATCGCGGCGCCCGCGGCTCCGCCGGGCACAGCCTAGCGCTTCTTGAAAACGACTTTGGGCGCGCCCTCGAGCTGACCTCGGGTCACGCCGATCTGGTTCATCAGTTTGAGCTCGCGCCAGAGCCCGGCCCCGTCGGCGCGCCCCGCGAACAAGGCCTCGTAGGCGTGCAGGGTGCGGCGCACCTCCTCGGCCGATTCGTCGACGAACTCCACCCGGAAGTGACGGGCGCCGAGCTCGACCAAGCGGCCGAAAAACTCCGCCCCGGTCTGGGCGCGGGGATTAAACACGGTGTTTCGGCAGCCCGCGTCCGCCTTGAGCGGGAGGAGTGCTCCGACCCGGTCGCGCAGGGCCACGCGATGTTTTTCGCAGGGGCGTCCGCAATCGTGATAATCCCGGCCCTTGGAGAGAAAGGCGCAGAAGACGCAGTGCTCCATGTGAAACATCGGCATGTGCTGGTGCAGCGTGAGGTCGAAGTTTCCCGGCGGGGCCGCGCGGAGCAGAGATTCGAGCTGGGCGACGTTCAGATCGTAGCTGGCCGTGACCCGCTCCAGTTTGTATCGGGAAAGGAAATACTCGGCGGCGAGGGGATTGGCGACATTGAGCGAAAAGTCGCCGCGCAGGCGGAGCGAGGCCGAGGCCGCCGGGAAGAAGCGCAGGTGCTCGTGGTTGCGCACGAGGATGCCGTCAGGGGCGGCCGAGAGCACCTGGTTGAGGATCCATTCCTCGCCCGGTTTGAAGACGCGCGGCGGGGCCAGCCAGATGGCCGGGGCGCCGGCTGCTCCCTCCCTCGCGCCCGGGCCGGGGCCGCAGGCCGAGCGGAAACGCTGCACCGCTTCGCGGTAGTGTTTCGGGTTCTCGAATTCGCAGTAGAGGTCGAGAAACGTGATCCCGGAGCCGAGCACGGCATCCAGTTGGGCGAAGTCTCGGACGTAGGGGATGAGTTCGGCCGCGGGCAGACCGGAGCCGGGTGCGCCCGGAGCGGGGGCGCGGCCGGACTTGTCTTCGGCGTGCGCCTCCTCCGTCCGTGGCGCCGGGGGCGGGAGGAGTTGCCAGCGTTTGGGGGCGGCCCGGAGCGCCTCGAGTTTCGCGGCGGCCTCGCGGCGCATCCGGTTGAGCTCGCTGGTGGGCAGCATCACCGCCCCGTCGATCCGGTTTTCCAGCCCGTCGAGGTGGAAGGGGGTGCCGCCGAGACGCGCGAGCTGCTCGTGCAGACGTTCCTGATCGAGCGCCCGCTGGCCCTCGGGAAGGGCCTCCAGCGGCAGCCGTGAGTCCTCGCGCGCCACATGCCCGAGACCGTCGTCGAGCAGGAGGGTGAGCGAGGCGCCGGCGTGGCCGTGCACCTCGGCCCGGATCGGACGGGTATGGCGGATCTTCTCGCCGGCGAAAGTGGCGCGAAGCTCGCGGTCGAGCGCGGGGTCGTTGGTTTTCCAGACGAGATGGCCGGGGCTGATTTTTCTGAAATCGAGGTCGCCATGGCCGAAGCGCAGCGTGGACTCCCCGCCCCGGGCGTCTGTATCCAACTGGTAGATACGCCCGCCCTGCTCGCCCTCGGCGGGCTTGCCGGCGTCGAAGACGACGCCATCCCCCGGTTTGGCCGGCGCGGCGAGGCGGAGGGCGACGTGGTCCGGTCCGACGCGGGTCACCCGGCCGAGATAGACGCCGCGTTTGGTGCCGAAGCGGCCGTGGGCGAGTTCCTGGTTGTGGATGCCGCGAAACCAGCCGGTGTAGAGCCCGCGGGAGAAGGCCATGTTGAGCTCGTATTTGGCCGCGGAAGGGTCGAAGGGGGCGGCGGGTGCGGGCTCGGTTTCGCCGTTGAGCTCGAACATCACCCGGTCGAGGGCGGCGCGGTAGGTGCGGGTGATGCTGGCGACGTACTCGGCTGACTTTAGCCGACCCTCGATCTTGAGGGAGGCGACGCCGGCCCGGACGAGATCCGGCAGCACCTCGAGTCCGGACAGGTCCTGCGGGCTGAGCAGGTAGGCCCGGTCGCCCAGGTCCACCGGCTGCCCGTCGCTGACCAGTCCGTAAGGCAGGCGGCAGGCCTGTGCGCATTCTCCCCGGTTGGCGGAGCGGCCGCCAAGCGACTCGCTGGTGAGGCACTGGCCCGAGTAGGCGACGCAGAGCGCGCCGTGAACAAAAACCTCGAGCGGGAGCGGGGTCTGGCCGGGCGCGAGCGAGGCGCGTTGGGCCGCCTGGATGTGCTCGATCTCCTTGAGGGAGTTCTCGCGGGCGAGCACGACGAGCTCGGCGCCGAGGTCACGGGCGAAGCTCACCCCGGCGTCGTTGGTCACCGTCATCTGGGTGGAGCCGTGGATGGGAAAGTCCGGGGAGAGGCGGCGGATCAAGCGGCAGATGCCGACATCCTGGACGATGGCGGCATCCACGCCGGCGGCGATGATGGCTCGCAGGTAGTCTTCGGCATCCGCAAGCTCGTCGGTGAACACGAGGGTGTTGAAAGTCACGTAGCCGCGCACCCCGCGCCGATGGAGGAAGGCCATGAGCTCCGGCAGGTCCGCCACGGTAAAGTTTTGGGCCCGCATCCGGGCATTAAAACGCTCGAGGCCGAAGAAAATCGCGTCGGCGCCGTTCTCGACCGCGGCGCGGGCGCAATCCCAATCGCCGGCGGGGGCGAGCAGCTCCGGACGCTTGTAGGGCTTTGGACCCGCGGCGGCTTTGACAGTGGCGGAGAGGGGAGAGGGTGCGGCGATGGGCTCGGACATTGCGGTGATCGGCAAGGGTGCAAGCCACCGCGGGGCTTGTCGAGCGAGGCGGGCGGCCTCACGTCGGTGGGAGGCCGGGTGAGCGGCTCGCGGCATCTGGATACGTGGAAAGGCGGCGGGGCGGTGTCGCGGATTCTTGCTCCGGAGTCGCGTGCGAGTGGCGGGACCGGCGGTGGCATCTCCGAAGAGGAGAGGGAGCGGTCGGTGCGCGGAGACAGCGGGAGCGGCGATTTTGGTGCGCTAGGTTGCTAGTCTGCGGGACTTTTAACCGTGACTCAGCGGCTCAGTTGGAAAAGGAGATCGTCACATATCGGCGCTTGCACGACGCGCGTCAGACACCACAGTAAATCTCGTTGACCAACCTTTCGCCAACCCCTTGCTTCTTTTCCACCCGTATATGAAAAACATCCTTCGTCTGCTCGCCAGTGGCATCGTCGCCGCCGTGTTCGCTCTCGCCGCTCAGGCCGCGGAGCTTGTTCCCGGCGCTTACTCGGTCGGCACCGTTTCCGGTGACGTTACCTACAAGCTCGCCGGCTCTTCCGAGTTTCTTCCGCTCGCCGCCGGTACCGCGTTGCCCCAGGGTGTGACGATCAAGACGGGTGCTGATTCTTCCGCTCTGTTGGTATTTGCCAGCGGCAGCACTGCTTCCATCTCCGCTGACTCTGAGGTGGAGATCGCGAAGTTCGAGCAGGAGGCCTTTTCCGGTTCCATCCCCGCTGATTCCGAGCCCTCCGTCTCCGTGACCGAGGTGAACGTGGTCAACGGCGACTTCACCGCCAAGGTAAGCAAGCTCAAGAAGGGCTCCAGCTACACCGTCAACACTCCGGTCGGCGCCGCCGGCGTGCGTGGCACCACTTTCCGCGTCTCCTACAACGCCAGCACCGGCGCCTACTCGCTCGATGTGGTCGAGGGTAACGTCGTCCTCGCCTCGGTCACCGGTCAAACGGTGCCGGTGGGCCCTGGCCGCCGCGCTCAGCGTCTCCTCCGCGACGGTCAGGTCGAGCTCGTCGAGCTGCCTCCCCGCGCCATCTCCGACATCCTGCGCTCGATTATTGGCACTATCGTCACCGATCGCGCCGTTCGCCAGTCCCTGTTCGACGGCAATGGCATCTCCATCAAGGTGGACGTGAACCAGGTCGGCGTGAGCCCGAACTGAGTTTGCAATCAAACGGGTCTTTCTCCTACCACCCGCCGCGAGGCGGGTGGTTTTTTGTTTTCGGATGTTTGCACCGCGAGCGAGGCGCGGCCGAAAGGGCCAAGAGGAGGGCGCTACTCGCGGTGAAGACTGCGGGCCGATCTGTGCTATCCCCCCAGGCGGTTGGCGTTCTTGTGCCGAACGTTTCGGATGGGCTGAAGGGCGCCGGCGCTGAGGAGCGTGGTGGTGGACGCTGCTGAGGGACTGTGTGGCGGAAGCCGCCTCCCGCGGCCCCAGGCGACTGCGGCTGCGTGGTGCGGAGCGCCGGGTGAGGAAATAGGCGAGAGTGGGTTTTTCGGTCGCCGCGAGGCGGCTTGGCCGCGCTCACAGGCCTCTCCGCGGGTAGAAATCGCTGGGGTGGACGCGGCCGTGGCGGGTAGTTGTTTTGACATGGGTGCGTGGGGTCTCGCCACTGTATGGACGATGCTTGTCCGCCGCTCGGTCGCCGCTGTTGTCGTCCCCTGCCTTTTGTATTTTGGCGCGTGGTTGTCTGGAGCGGCGGCGGGTGAGTTGCGCGTGATCGAGCTAAAAAGCGGGGCGCAGCTGCGGGCGGAGATTTTGGCGGAGAGGCCGGATCGGGTGGTGGTCGATTTGGGGTTCACGGTGTTGTCGATCCCGCGCGAAGAGGTGGAGCGGGTGAGGGCGGCGGAGGAGGCGCAGGATCGGGCCGTCGGTCCGCAGGGGGAGGGGGAGATTTTTCGAGAGGGAGCAGGCTCGCTTTTGCTCCCGGTGCCGACGCTGGTGGAGCGGGTGGGAGGGGCGGTCGTGCTGGTCCAATCGCCGACGGGTTTGGGCTCGGGATTTATCATCCACCCGGAGGGTTATGTGGTGACGAATCACCATGTGGTGGCGGGGGAGAACGAACTCTCGATCACGCGTTTTGTGAGTGGCCGGGCCTCGCTCGAGCGGGTGCGCCATCTGCGGGTGCGGCTGGTGGCGAGTGATCCGCGGGGCGATCTGGCGCTGTTGCGGATCGAAGATCTGGCGGAGGGTATCTTGCTGCCGACGGTGGTCATCGGCGATTCCCAAAGTCTGGAGGAAGGGCAGGGCGTGTTCGCGATCGGCAGCCCGCTTGGTCTGGATCGCACGGTTTCGCAGGGGATCGTGTCGTCGGGGCGCCGACTGCTCGACGATCAGCTCTATATCCAGACGACGACGCAGATAAATCCGGGCAATTCGGGCGGTCCGCTTTTTAATCTGCGGGGAGAGGTGGTGGGGGTAAACAACATGAAGGCGATGGCGCTGGGGGTGGAGGGTTTGAACTTTGCGATCCCCTCGTCGGCCTTAAAAATCT
>JBILUB010000144.1:0-6483 GCA_044371245.1 Opitutaceae bacterium | reverse complement strand
GCCGATAAACAGGTTCAAGATGGTGAAGGTCGCGATCACGATAAAGGGGATGAAAAAAGCCCAGGCCCAGGGGTGCACTTCCATCAGGGGCCTGACTATCCCCATCGACCAGCTCTCGAGCGTCATGACTTGAAAGAGCGAGTAAAGGCTCTGGCCCAGACCGCCAAACCACTGGGGGTGGCTCGCGCCAAAGAGTTTCGTCGCGAGCACGCCGGCGGTGTAGAAGAACACGATCATCACGGCGACAACGCCGAGCAGCCCGGGGATGGCGTGGAGAAAGGCCGCCACGACTTTACGCAGCGAGGGCACCACCGTGAGCAGGCGCAGCACACGCAGCACGCGCAGCGAGCGCAGCACCGACCAGGGGCCCGCGCCCGGCGCGAGCGCGAAGCCAATCACGGCCAGATCAAAAAGATTCCATCCACTTCGCCAAAACCAGCCACGGTAGGCGATGAGCTTGGCACCGAGTTCGAGGCAGAAGACGAGGAGGCAGAGCTTGTCGACCGCCTTGAGCAGGGGTCCGTAGGCGGCCATCAGTGCAGGGCTGGTCTCGAGGCCGAGGATCACCGCGTTGAGCAGAATGACGGCGACGATCCAGAATTGCACACGGGTCGATTCGAGCCACTGGGCGAGACTCAGGCGCCAAGGGGCCACGCCGGGGTGAAGTCTAAGCTGCTGGAGTTCGTATTCGCTCATGGAGGACGGAGGGGAGTCGGGCATGGAGAAGTGCCTCTCTCCGCAAGGTCAAGCCCACCCCGGTCGATCGCCGGAGCTCGTTTCGCGGTGAGTTACCGATACGCGGTGGCGTCTCCCAGCCTAGCGGGTAGGGGTCGGATCGGCCGAGCGGGGAGGCGTCGGACGGGCGAGCGGTGCGGGTGCGGGAGCGAGGCAGAGGGTCACTTCGCGCGAGGGCGAGGTGCGTCGGGTTCAGGCGCGCGCGCTGGGGCTGCCTGCACGCGGGGTCCAGCGTTGAGAAAAATCGAAAGGGGTGGGCGAGGGCCGGAGGAATGTGTGCGTGGTCTGGCCTTGGGGGTTGCGATTCCACCTTGGCCGCTGCCTGATCTCCGGCTTATGTCGACTAAACTGAATTCCTCTCACGAGGACGGGCACGAAGAGTTTTCGTTGCCACTGTTTCTTGTGACCGTCGTGGCCACGCTCGCGGTGCTGTTTTTCGCGCTGCGACTCTTGGCTCCCGAGGTCTGGAGCGCTCAGTGGACGGCGCCTTTGTGGAAGGGGCTGACGGCTTTCGCGATCATCTCGCTCGTGAATTGTTTTCTGGAGTACTTTTTTCACCGCTACTTGCTGCATACGGCGGCCTTGCCCTTGGTGCGCAGGCTCTATCGGCAGCATACGCTGCATCATGCCTTGACGCATATCGTGCGTCGTCCAGCGCGGGACGGTCGCAGTATCCTGCATGTGGAGAATCGTTTCCCGATCATCGAACCGGAGCAGGGTGAGGCCTCCTTTTTTCCGTGGTACGCGCTCACCGCTTTTTCCCTCGTGCTCACGCCTCTCTTCGTCGGGCTGCATCTGTTGTGGCCGGACTTCCCGTGGTTTGTCGCGGGCTACGCGGCTCTGGCGGTTTCGCTCTGCCTGTATGAGGTGCTCCACGCCATCAACCATTGGTCCTTGGACCGTTGGTCGCCTTTGTTGACCCACCGGTACTGGGGGCCCTTCTGGCGTCCGATCTACGGATTCCACGTGCGGCATCACGCGGTGCACGACTGCAACGAGTCGATCTCGGGCTTTTTCGGGCTCCCGGTCGCCGACTGGGTTTTCCGCACCTGCATCATTCCTCGCACGGTCTATGCGGATGGTGAGGAGTCGGATGGGGAAATGTTTCGCAGTCCTCGCCCGGTGGCGCTGATCGCCTGGCTCGACCGCGTGGCCAGCGGCGCGGTGCGCCGGCGGCGCGCCGAGTCAACAAGCGGGAGTGAGGTGCCGCGGCAGGAAGCGCCGCGGAGTCACTCCGGATCGGCGGAGCGGGTCAGGGACTAGGGGCTCCCGGCGGGGGGCGTGGGTTCGGGCTGGGTCGCGGCGAGCGTATCAAGCAGCGCCCCATCGGGCTGGGTCGGAGCGGGAGCGATTTCGACCGGGGCCAGCCCCGATTGGACGTGTAGCCACTCTGCGCGCACCGCGGTACGCAGACTTTCCCAAGCCGCGGCATCGAAGCTGCGAGCGAGCGGGCTCAGTTGTTTCTCCAACTGGTAGATGCGGGTGCGAAACGACCGGTTGTCCAGGCCCGAGGCCTGGGTGCTGGCGAAGCGCTCCAGGCGCTCGATCTCCATCTCCAAAGCCCGCAGTGCTTGAGGGTCGGAGGCCGAGAGGGAGTAAACCGGAATCTCGTCCAGCGGCTTGGCGGCGGGGTGGAAGATCCGTGCCCCGAGCAAGGTTGGCGTGGTGCTGGGCGCCGCGATCAGCGACGAGGACGCGGCGCTTATCGCCAAGACGAGCAAAGCCAGAGTCGTGGCGGGGGTTTTCATGGCGCAGCTTCCGCCCGGAGCCGGCCGATAGCGAATGTAATCGCCGGCAACGGATCGGGGGGCCCGGCGACGCGGGGACGCGGTCTCGTCGGCGAAAACCCTCAATCAACGAAACGCGGGTTGAAACCGGGCGGGGATTCGTCCTTTTCGGCCGGCTCATGTTACTCGAACACGTCGGACAACGTTGCGTCAGCGAACGCGAACCGGAGCTGGGGCTCGGATTGGTCGCGGAGCTCGATCGCGCGCGCATCACGGTGGAGTTTCCCGGCACACGGGAGCGGCGGATTTACGCAAGGGGTACACCGGTTCTCAAGCGGGTGCGTTTCGGGGTGGGGGAGAGCGTGGCGGCTCGTGATGGCACCCGGGTGGCGATCGAGGAGGTGGTCGAGGAGGGAGGGCTACTGGTCTATGTCGGCGGCGGGCGGCGCCTGCGGGAGGACACGATCTCCGACGCCACCAGTGTCGGCTCCCCGGCGGAGCGTCTGCTGGCGGGCCAGGCCGATCCTTCCGAGGTGTTCGAGCTGCGGCTGCGCACCCTGCGGGCCCGCGCGAAACTCCGGCAGTCGGAGGTGAGGGGCTTTCTGGGGGGGCGTCTCGAGCTCATACCGCACCAGTTCTACATCCTGCATGAGGTCTCCAACCGGCAGTTGCCGCGGGTGTTGCTGGCGGACGAGGTGGGTCTGGGGAAAACGATCGAGGCCTGCCTGATCCTGCAGCGTCTGCTGGTGACGGGGAGGGCGGCGCGGGTGCTCGTGTTGGTGCCCGAGCCGCTGCTGCATCAGTGGTTCGTCGAGCTGCTGCGGCGCTTCAATCTCTGGTTCACGCTGTTTGACGAGGCGCGCTGCATGGATCTCGAGGCGGCGGAGCCGGACAAAAACCCCTTCCTCTCCGCGCAGCTGGGCTTGGTCTCGGTCACGTATCCGGCGCACCATGACAAGCGTGGCGAGCAGATCGTGGCCGCGGGGTGGGATCTGGTGATCGTGGACGAGGCGCACCATCTGGCGTGGTCGCCGGAGACCGCGAGCGCGGAGTACTCCCTGGTGGAGAAGCTCGCGGCCAAGACCCCGGGGCTGCTGCTGCTCACCGCGACGCCGACCCAGCTCGGCCAGGCGGGGCATTTCGCGCGCCTGCGGCTGCTCGATCCCAACCGCTACGACGACTATGAGCGCTTCGCCGCGGAGGCCGAGGGCTATGGCGCGGTGGCCGGGGTGGCGGAGAAACTGGTCGATGGGAAGGCGCTGAGCGCGCGCGACCGAAATGTCTTGGTCGAGATTTTCGACCGTGACCCGGAGCGTTTGGCGGAGCACCTCGCCGGGCTCGAGGCGAGGCAAGCGGGCGCGCGCGAGGCTCTTTTGCGCACCTTGCTCGATCAGCACGGCACGGGGAGAGTCGTTTTCCGCAACACCCGGGCGGCGATCAGCGGGTTCCCCAAGCGCAAGTTCCGGCCGGTCGTGATCGAGGGCGCCGCTCCGGCGCTACTGGCCCGGGTCGCGCGGGAGCTGGAGGCGGAGGAGTCGGGCGACATCTCGGGGATCCGTTATTCCTTCAAGGATGATCCCCGGGTCGATTGGCTGGTGGCGTTTTTGAAGAAGACGGCCCCGGCCAAAGTCCTGCTGATTTGTCGCTCGGAGCGAAAGGTGCTGGCCCTGGAGGCCGCGATCAAGGATCGGGTGAACGCCAAGGTGGGCTTGTTCCACGAGGGATTGCCGCTCGTGCAGCGGGATCGTCAGGCGGCCTGGTTCGCCGAGCCCGAAGGCGCGCAGGTCCTGCTCTGCTCGGAGATCGGCAGCGAAGGCCGCAACTTCCAATTCGCGCACCATCTCGTGCTTTTTGATCTCCCGCTGAATCCGGGGGTGGTCGAGCAGCGCATCGGACGTCTCGATCGCATCGGCCAGACGGAGACCATCCAGGTGCACGTGCCGGTCCTCTCCGGGGGGGCGGACGAGTGTGTGGCGGATTGGTATCACCGCGGCCTGGGCGCGTTCGAGACACCGTTGCAGGCGGGGGACGACTACCACGCCGCCTTCCACGGGCGTCTGCGGGCGCTCGCCGCGGGGCGGGCACGCGAGCGCGAGGGCGGGCCGGACGCGGCGCTTTCGGCTCTGATCGAGGAGACGGCGGATTTTCATTCGCGGCTCACGGAAAAACTGCGCCGAGGCCGGGATCGCCTGCTGGAGTTGAACTCGTTTGACCGTGCCACGGCGGAGCGGGTGATCGAGCGGGTGCGCGCGGCGGACGCCGATCCCTTCGTCCGGCGTTTCCTGCTCGAGCTCCTGGACCACTTCGGTGTGCGGGTGAAGGAGCATGAGGACGGGGCGGTCACGCTCGATGCCAGCCACGCCTACGTGGAGGGCTTCCCCGCGATCCCGCGGGACGGGCTGCTCGCGACCTTTGACCGTCGCCGGGCGATCGCGCGGGAGGACATCGCCTTTATCTCGGCCGATCATCCGCTGGTCCGGGACACGATCGACCTGCTGGTCGACACTCCGGCGGGCAGCACCGCGTTCTGCACTCTGCGGGGAGCGCGCCCGAATCTGTTGTTGGAGGCGGTCTTCGTGCTCGAGGCGGTGGCCGACAGCCGCTGGCAGGTGGATCGCTTCCTCGCGCCCACGCCGGTGCGTGTGGTGCTCGATATCCATGGCCAGGACCGGAGCGACGACGAGGGCCTGGAGGCGGAGTTGGAGGAACTGGAAGACGCTCCGTTGCCCCTCTTTTTGGCCAAACCTGGGTTCAACGGACACCTGTTGAAAAACTTGGTCGAGGCCGCGACCGAAAAGGCCGGCGAACGTACCCGGACGCTGAAGCAGGCCGCGCGGGAGCTGGCGGCGGGCGCCTTGACCGCCGAGCTGCAGCGCCTCGTGGACCTGTCCAAGGTGAACGATCACGTCAGCCCGAAAGAGATCGATTTGGCCAAGCGCCAAGTCCTGCAAACTCGCACCGCGATCGAGCAGGCGCGCCTGCGGCTCGATTCGCTGCGGATGATCGTGGTCGGGGGCTGAGCCCGTCCCGTCATCGGCCGCGCGGATCGATTTATCCCGCGGCCCGGGCTAGTAGCGAGGCACCGAGGGATCGATCCGCAGGGACCAGGCCTCGATCCCGCCGGCGACATTGGTCACGCGCGGGTAGGCCCGGGAGCGGAGAAACTCGGTGACGCGCAGACTGCGCCCACCGTGGTGGCAGTGGATCAGGAGGTGTTTGTCGCGAGGGAGCTCGGCGCTGTCCAGGTGCTCGGGTATCTGGCGCATGGGGATGAGCCGGGCCGGGCTCAGGCGGGCGATCTCGTGCTCGAAGGGCTCTCGGACGTCGATCAGGACACAGTCCTCGGGCTGGGACTGGAGCAGTGCGTGCACGGCTTCGACGGGTAGCTCGAGCGGGACTTCGCCGGGCGGGGTTGAGGGGACCATGCGGAAAAATCAGGCCCGGGCGGGACCGGGGTGCAACTGCGGCGTTGCAGGATTCGCGGCCGGGAGGCCTAGATCCGTGCATGGCAAACGCTAAACGTCCCTCGGCCCCCGCCCGCACTCCGTCAAAACCCGCCCCTTTCGTGGTGATTATCGCCGGAGGAAAGGGTGAGCGCTTCTGGCCGCAAAGCCGTGCGGCGCGGCCCAAACATTTGTTGCCGGTGGTCGGCGAGACGCCGCTCCTGACCCAGACTTTGCGACGGGTAAAGGCGATCGTGCCGGCGCGAAACACGTTTGTGATCACGAGCGCGGTCCAGGCGCGTGAGGTGGCCCGGGTCTGTCGCGGGCTCATCCCCGCGGCGAACATCGTGGCGGAGCCGACCGGGCGAGATACGGCGGCGGCGGTCGGCCTGGCGGCGGCGCTGGTGGGAGCGCGGGACCCACAGGGCGTTTTCGCCGTTTTGCCGGCGGATCATGTGATCCACGACACCAAGGCGTATCAGGCCGATCTCAAGGCGGCCTTTGCCGCGGCCGGGGCGGCCGAGGTGATGGTGACGATCGGCATCCCGCCGACGGAGCCCGCGACGGGTTTTGGCTAC
>JBILUB010000143.1:0-6484 GCA_044371245.1 Opitutaceae bacterium | reverse complement strand
CATGACCTGCTCCGCCCCCGGCCCCGAAAACACCGTCCCCTTCCACCATGAGGAGGCGCGTCACCTCCTGGCCATCGGCGGCGGTCTCCGCGGGGCCCTCGATCTGCTCATGGCCCAGTTCAACGTGCTGCAGACCCGCTCGCAGGTCCTCCTCACCGTCTCCACCCTCGCCCTCACCATCACCGGCTTTTCCGGGCCGCGCATCGCCCAGTCCGGCGACTTTCCCCGTCTGGCCATGGCCGGCGGCCTGGTCTGCGTGCTCGCCTCCATGCTCCTGATCCTCGGCGGCTCGCTCCGCATCCGCTGGGTCACGCAGTTTCGCGCGCCGCCGGGCGGGGGCGACGAGGCGCTCGTCGCCCAGGTCGTCTGCCACCGCGATCGCAAGACGCGCCTCTTTTTCGTCGAGTTTTGCCTCCTGCTCGGCGGCCTCGCCGCCTACGTGGCGGCCGTCGTCTCCTACTTCCTCTTCGGCGTCGTCCCCGCCGAGGCCTGATGCGGCATCTTCAGTTGCCCGCCGGCGTGACGGGACGAGAGGGCGAAGAGATTTCGGTGCGGACCGGGCGAAGGCATCCCCGGACAGCGGAGAGGTTTCGGCTGAGCCCCGGCTAGGCGGCGGCGCGCGCCGCGAAGACACCCCGCAGGATGGCCACCGCCTCGTCGAGCTCCGCCTGGTCGGCGACCAGAGGAGGCAGGAGGCGGATCACGTTGCCCCCGGCCATCGGGCAGAGCAGGCCGGCCTCGCGCAGGGCCGCGACCACCGGAGCCGGATCACCCGTGAGCTGCAGACCGACCATGTAGCCCAGTCCGCGCACCCCGCTCAGCTGCGAGGGGAAATCGTGGGCGAGGCGCCCGAGGGCCGCATGCCAGCCCGGCGCCAGACGCGCGATCCGCTCGCAGAGCCCCTCGTCGCGCAGGATGTCCAGCGTGGCCAGAGCCGCGGCGCAGGCCAGCGGCGTGCCGCCAAAGGTCGTCCCATGCATCCCGGGCTGGAAAAGATCCGCCGCCGCCTCTCCGATCCAGATCGCGCCGATCGGAAAGCCGCCGCCCAGCCCCTTGGCCATCCCGATCGCGTCCGGCCGCACGCCCGCGTGCTCATAGGCGAAAAACTTGCCCGTGCGCCCCACCCCGCACTGCACCTCGTCGAGCAGCAGCAGCAAACCGTGCCGGTCGCAAAGCGCCCGCAAACCCCGGAGGAACTCGGGCGTGGCCGGGTGCACGCCTCCCTCGCCCTGGATCGACTCGACAAAAATCGCCGCGGTCCGCTCGTCCACCAGCGCCTCGAAGGACGCGAGATTGTTCAACTCGCCAAAGGCAAAGCCCGGCACCAGCGGACGGAAGCCCTTCTGGATCTTCTCCTGCGGAGTGGCGCTCATCCCGCCAAAGGTCCGACCGTGAAACGCATTCTTCGCGCAGAGCACCTGATGGCAGCGGCCCTCCTCCCCGCTCTTCCGGATCCCGTGCAGGCGCGCGAGCTTCAGCAGCCCCTCGTTCGCCTCGGCTCCCGAATTGCAGAAAAACACCCGTCCCGGACCGGCCGCCTGTACCAGGCGCCTCGCCAGCTCCCCCTGCCCGGGATTGCGGTAGAGATTGCTCACATGCGCCAGCGTGCCGGCCTGCTCGGCGACCGCGCGCACCCAGCGCGGGTGGCAGTGGCCGACCGCGTTCACCGCGATGCCGGAGGCGAAATCGAGGTAGCGGCGACCCGCGTCATCCCACACCCGGCAACCCTCGCCCCTCACCAGCGTGAGGGCGGGGCGGCCGTAGTTGCGCAGCACATACGCATCATAGGCGGCCTCGGTGGCGGTCGGTACGGGCGGGGACGGATTCATCGGATGGGAAGAGCGGGTCAAGATGGGGAGCGCGGCCCCGGCTGGCGAGCCGGAGCGCCTCGCACCTAGGACGTAAAGACGGGCGGCCGGACGGCGGAGGCGACCGCGCCTCAGTCCTGCACGATCTCGGTGCCGATCCCCTTGTCGGTGAAGATCTCGAGCAGCAGCGAGTGCGGCAGTCGGCCGTCGATGAAATGCACCCGCTGCACCCCCTCCTGGAGGGCGCGCACCGCGCTCATCACCTTCGGGCGCATACCCTTGTCGATTACGCCCCGCCGCTTCAGTTCGTCCACCTGAGAACTCTTCAAGGTCGAGATCAGCGACTCGGGATCGGCCGGATTCGCGAGCAGCCCGGGCACGTCGCTCATAAACACCAGGCGCCGGGCGCGCAGGGCCGAGGCCACCCGGCTGGCGACCAGATCGGCGTTGACGTTGTAGGGCTTGCCATCGCGGCCCTCGGCCACCGGTGAAATCACCGGCACGAATCCCTCCGCGATTTCCTTTTTGATCAACTTTACCTTCACCTCGACCACCTCCCCCACGTAGCCCAGGTCGACCGGCGCGCCATTGTCGTCGATCGTCAATTTCTCACAAACCAGCACCGTGTCGCCGGCCAGCCCGCGGGGACGGGCCCGGGCGAGCGAGACCGCCGCGCACACGTCCCGGTTGACCACTTCATCGAGCGTTTTTTTGACGATCGCCACCGCCGCCTCGTCCGTGATGCGCATCCCGTTCGGCGCGAACTGCGCCTTCAACCCGGACTGCTCCATCGCCTTGGTGATCGCCTTGCCCCCGCCATGCACCACCACGACATTGATCCCGCAGGCGGCCAGAAAAGCGATGTCGTAGGCCACGCGATTGCGCACCTCCGGATCAGGATCGTCCATGAAGCTGCCGCCGTACTTCACGACGAAGGTCGAGCCTCGAAAATCCTGGATGTAGGGCAGAGCCTCGAGCAGGACCCGGGCCTTGGCGGTGACTTCGGAAACGTTCATCAATGATCGGTGAAGCGTTCGGGTAAATCAGCGCCGGCCGGCTTTTCCACCTAAAACTCCGCGCCCTCCGCTCCACCGCCGGCGCCGACCCGCCCCTCGCCTCTCGCGCTCCCCGCCTAAAGGTCGCAGGCGAACGTCCGATGTGAAGACCATGACGCCGCCCACCCCGTCCTCTCCCGCCGCCAAGGAGGGCTACCGCCGCGCGTTGCTCAAAATCGAGCAACTCCACGGCAACATGGGCGTGCTCGCCGTCCTCGGACGCATGCTACGCGACCCCAACAACGGCCTCGATGAGATCGCCACCCTCCTCCAGACCGACAGCGCCCTCGGCGCCAACATCGTCCGCATCAGCAACAGCGTGGCCTACGGCATCGGCACCCGCAGCACCAACCTCCCCCAGGCCCTGGCCAAGGTCGGCTACAACCGAGTCCTCGCCCTCGTGGGGGCCTGCCTCTCCCAACGCCTCTTCATGGGCGATCTCCGCGCCTACGGCATCAGCGCGAACGAGTATTGGGCCACCAGCTACTTCTGCGCCGTCTTCCTCGAACAAGAGGCGCCCACCCTCGGCGTCCCGCCCGACGACGCCTACCTCGTCGGCCTGCTTCACTCCATCGGCAGGGTGGTCATCGACGACCTGCTCGCCCGCACCAAGGTCGAGATCTACTGGGATCGCTCGCTCCCGGGCGAAGAGTGGGAAGAGATCCTCGTCGGCTTCCGTCACGACGAGGCGGGGGAACACCTCCTGCGCCAATGGAAGTTTTCCCGGGAAATCTACGAGCGGGTCGGCAGCCAGCACTCACCCCGCGCCCTCGAACAAGACCCCCTGCTGCTCCTCCTCGATTTCGCCCGCGCCTGCACCGAGCTCAACCACTGCCGCCTCGCCGACCAGCCGTGGCGCGTGCCCGCGAACCACCCCTGGTGCTCCCGCCCCCACACCGACCCCGCCGACCTCGCCGCCGCCGTCGAGCGCGTCCGCCTCTCCTGCCTCCAGATCGGCGAAGTGATCGGCGTCCCCTGAACATGCCCGCCCCGGCCCACGCACCCGCCTCCTTCCGCATCGTCGTCCTCGACGACAACGCCGTCTCGCGGCGCCTCGTCGAGCGCGTCCTCGAACGCCACTTCGGCTGCCAGGTCGACAGCTTCGGCACCGCCGCCGCGCTCCTCGGCCAGCCCGACGCCGACCCGCCCGACCTCTACCTGCTCGACATCGTCCTCGAAGGGGAAAACGGCATCGAGGTCTGCCGCCGCCTCAAGACCCGACCCGCCACCCGCGACATCCCGGTGATCCTCTTCTCCGAGTACGGCCAGCCTCACACCCGGATCGAGGCCCTCCGCGCCGGAGGCGTCGACTACCTCGATAAACCATTCTACCCGGAAGAGTTCCTGCAACGCGTCCGCGGCGCCGTCGAACGCCACCGCCATCAACGCATGCTCGAGGCCCAGACCCGCGAGCAACAGGCCCTGCTCCGCGTGCTCTGCCACGACCTGCGCAACTCCGTCGGCGCCGCCCACTCCATCCTCCGCCTCGCCGCCGACACCCAGGACCCGCAGGAGCTCGATACCGACCTGCGCCTCGCCACCCAGGCCACCCAATCCGCCCTCGATCTCATCGCCCACGTCGGCGAGTACCGCACCCTCCTCGACGAGTCCCGTCCCTTCAAAATCGAACCCGTCGACCTCGCCGCCGCCTGCGCCGAATCCTTCGCCGTCCTCGGCCCGGCCGCCACCGCCAAAAAAGTCCGCCTCCTGCAGGACATCCCCCCCGGCGTCCACCTCGCGACCAACCGCGTCGTGCTCGTGCACAACATCCTCAACAACCTCCTCAACAACGCGATCAAGTTCTCCCGCCCCGGCGGCCGCGTCTGGCTCGAGGCCACCCTCGACCCCACGGCGCCCGGCACCGGCGAGTGCATCGTCACCGTGCGCGACGAGGGCATCGGCATCCCCCACTTCATCCTCGAACAATTGCTCAAGAGCCAGCCCGTCGCCTCCCGCCGCGGCACCGCCGAAGAGAAAGGCACCGGCGTCGGCGTCACCTTGGTCGACTTCCACGTCCGGCGCTGCGGAGGCCGCGTCGCCATCGAGTCCCACACCTCCGCCCCCTCCCGCCCCGACCAGCCCTCCGGCACCCGCGTTACCCTCCACTTCCCCCTCTCCCCCCTCGCCCCCGACTCCCCCGGCGAGTCTCACCAGACCGCCGCCGCCGCCTGACCCCGCGCCCGCCGCAAACCCGCGGTTTTGCCCTTCACTTCCCGCGCCGCGCCCTCAGTTGTCGGCCCGTGCCCAGCACCCAGAACGCCTTCCCCTCCCGCGACGCGCACCGCGCCTGGCTCGCCGACCAAGCCACCCTCCCCCGGGGCTTTCGCGTCGGCACCACCCGCTTCGACTTCCTCCCCGTCGAAGCGCCCAAGCCCTCGCGGATGACCCTCACGCTCATCGCCCTCGACGAGCCCACGGCCGACTTCGCCGCCGTCTTCACCAAAAACGCCTTTCCCGGCGCTCCCGTCATCCTCGGTCGCCGCCGCCTGGAGGAAGCCCGTCTCGGCGCCATCCTCATCAACAACAAGATCTCCAACGTCTGCGCCCCCGGCGGCCTGGCCGCCAGCGAGGCCGTCTGCGCCGCCGCCGCGCCCCTCCTCCACCTCGCCCCCGGTGAGATTCTGCCCTGCTCCACCGGCGTCATCGGCTGGAGCCTCCCCGTCCAGGCCATGGTCGCCGCCCTGCCCCGCGCCGTCGAGGCCCTGGCCGGCGGCTCCATCCTGCCCGCCGCCGAAGGCATCGTGACGACCGATCTGTATCCGAAGATTCGCTACGCCGCGGTCGGCGAGGGCCGCGTCGTCGGCATCGCCAAGGGCGCCGGCATGATCGAGCCCAACCTCGCGACCATGCTCGTCTACATCCTCACCGACCTCGCCGTCCCCCGCGCGCGGCTCCGCGAGATGCTCGCCCGCGTCGCCGACCAGACCTTCAACCGCATCTCCATCGACAGCGACACCTCCACCTCCGACACCGTCGTCGCCGTCTCGTCCGGGCGCGTCCCCTGCCCCGACCTCCGAGCCTTCGAGGACGCGCTCCGCCTGGTCTGCTCCGACCTCGCCGAAGACGTCGTGCGCAACGGCGAAGGCGTGCGCCACGTCCTCCGCGTCCAAGTCTCGGGGGCGCCCGACCCGCGCAGCGCCGTCGGCCTCGGCAAAGCCATCGTCAACGCCCCCCTCTTCAAATGCGCCATGGCCGGCAACGACCCCAACGTCGGCCGCCTCGTCCAGGCCATCGGCAAACACGTCGGCGCCACCGGACTCCCCCTCGACCTCTCCCGCCTCCGGGCCCGCATCGGCGGCCAGGAAATCTTCGCCGACGGCGCCTTCCGCCTCGACTACACCAAGGAAGCCGCGCTCGTCGCCCACCTCCGCGCCGCCGAGCTCTACCAAAGCCGCCCCGCCGCCGACGGCACCTTCACCCCCCCGGTCGACTTCCCCCCCCACGAACGCTGCGTCGAGATCGAGATCGACCTCGGCGCCGGCCCCGCCGCCGCCACCGTGCTCGGCGGCGACCTCACCCACGAGTACGTCAGCGAAAACGCCGACTACCGCTCCTAGCGCATCCACCGTGCAGGGCTGGCGCACAGCAGATAAAGACCGAGCCGCCCTCCACCCGCACCCC
>JBILUB010000142.1:0-6508 GCA_044371245.1 Opitutaceae bacterium | reverse complement strand
CCGCCCCCCGCCGGCGGCGGAGCGGGCACCCGCGTCGTCTTTATCCCCGGCATCATGGGCAGCGCGCTCTCCGCCCGTGTCGGCCCCCTCACCCTGCCCGTCTGGGGCAGCACGGCGATGCTCACCGCCTTCACCGGCCCCGTGCAACTCGCCGCCTGGCGCAGCGCCATGGCCTCGGGCAACGGCATGAACCACGGCGGCGTGATCACCCCCTCCGGCCTCACCCGCATCGCCCTGCCCGCCGGCCGCACCATCGACCCGTACTCGACCATCGTCTCCGAGCTCCGCTCCACCTTCGGCGCCGCCAACGTCCTCGTGTTTCCCTACGACTGGCGCCTGGACAACCTGCACAACGGCGGCCGCCTCGTCGCCGCGATCCGCGCCCGCTGGCCCGACGCCGCCGCCAACCGCGTCACCATCATCGCCCACAGCATGGGCGGACTCGTCGCCCGGGCCGCCATCGAGCTGGCCGGCGGAGCCCCCCTCGTCTCCCGCCTGCTCACCGTCGGCACCCCACACCTCGGCGCGCCCGAGGCCCTCACCCTCCTCGCCAACGTCAGCAACTCCGCCATGGGCGCCTTTCTGCTCGGGCCGATCGGGGCGGCCGCCGGCGCGCTCGTCGGCTCCCTCTCCCTCATGGTCAGAGGCTACGCCGGCCTCATCCAGCTCCTGCCCGCCTACGACTTTTTGCTCCCACGCGGCACGTCCTCACCCGAGGCGGTCAGCGCCAGCTACACCCGCTTCCGCAGCGACCCGTTCTGGACCGGCGTCTTTGGCGGCTCCCTGCTCCGCAGCCCGGCCTCCACCCGGGCCGTTCGCGCGGTCAACCGCGCCCTCACCGGCGGTCTCGCCACCCTCGATGCCCGCCTCGGCTCCACCGGCACCCGCTACTTCACCCTCGCCAGCACCGACCACGACACCGCCGTGCAGGCGCGCGAGGTCGCCGGCCCGATCGTCAGCCCCATCAAGGCCCGCTGCGGCGACGGCTCCGTGCCCGTCACCAGCGGCTTTCTCCCCGCGGGCACGCACATCACCCCGCTCTTCATCGGCAGCCCACGCGTGCACAACGACCTCTTCAACGACGCCTCCGTTCGCCGCCTCTGTCTCACCATCGCCTCCGGCGGCGTCCCTGGCTCACCGACACCCGCGCCCGGCTGCGCCACCCCGCCCCCTCCACGCAGCGGCCTCGAGGGCGCCTTCGCTTGCCCCGGCTGCGTCGCCGGCGAGGCCCGGGCCGCGGGCTTTGCCCCCGCCTAAAGCCCCGCTCCCTTCTCCCATGGCCTATCTCCACTCCTCCCCGACCGCGTCCGATCCCGGCCTCGGCTGGTCCACCCAGCTCCGACGCAGCACCCCGGCCGTCACCGTCCGCGGCCGCGTCATCGTCGCCCCGCGCACCGTGACGGTCGGCGCCGAGGGCCATGAAGTCATCACCCGCATGGCCTTTGGCGGCGGCACCATCTCCTTCACCGTCGGCGGCGGCCCCGGCTCCCACGTGCTCAGCGCCACGGACCAGGCCGACATCATCCTCGGCAACCGCTCCGTCGACCTCGGCACCCACGACGGCGACGACTCCGGCGCCGGCGTGACCGCCGTGCTCAACCCCGGCGAACAACGCCGCCACGCCCTCCGCAGCGTCCTCGGCCAGACCCAGGCCGCAGCCCTCGCCGACATCCGCTCCGAGTTTGTCCGCCAGCACGCCGCCACTCTCGCCGAGACCGACCCCCGCAGACGCATGCGCCGCATCGGCGTGACGCTCCACCTCATCCAGGACGCCTACTCCCCCGCCCACGTCGACCGGGACCCCGGCTCGGGCAACTGCATCCGCTACATCCGCAACTACGGCCGCGGCTCCTCCCCCGCCGAGCACGGCACCCCCACCGACTCGCGCGACAGCGTGAGCTCCCCCGCGGCCATCCCGGCCGTGGCCGCCGCCGCCTCCGCCTCCCGCGGCTACCTCCAGATCGTGCTCAAAGCCCTCCGCGGCGGCACGGCCGCGGTCGAGGCGGCGGGCGAGCTGCCCACCTTCATGGCCACCCACTTCCGCGCCTGCTAGGCAGGCCCGCCGACCGCGCACCTCCGCCCCGTCATGAACCACGGCTACTCGCGCGGCACGGCGGCCGTCTATGACCGCACCGTCGGCCACGCCTACTTCCTTCGGGCCCGCGCCCGCTTCGAACGGGTGATCGCCGCCCACCGCGCCCGCTTCCGCAGCGCGGCCGACATCGGCTGCGGCACCGGACTCTTCGCCTGCCACCTGCGCGATCACCACGGCGTCCCGGTTTTTGCCGTAGACCGCTCCGCCGACATGCTCGTCGAGGCCGCGCTCCGCTGCCGCGCTCGCCCCGGCATCACCCTCCTCCGCCAAGACGCACGCACCCTGCGCCTCCCCGCCCCCGTCGATCTGGTCACGGCCAATTTCGACATGTTGAACCACCTCCCGCGCTACCTCGACCTCGACTCGGCCCTCCGCGCCATCTCCGCCAACCTGAAGCCCGGCGGATGGTTCTACTTCGACCTCCTCACGCCCTGCCTGCCCCTCTCCGGTTTCGACGCCATCGTGCGGCGCGTTCAGCTGCCCGGCGTGACCTTCGAGCAACGCGCCGTCTGGCTGCCCGAGCGCCGACTCGTCGGTGTGCAAGCCCGCGTCCGCACCCGGCGCGGCACCGCGAGCTGCCAAGTGGCGGAGTGGCACGTCGAGCGCGCCTACGGCCCGGAGGAGATCGGCCGCGCCCTTCGCTCCGCCCGCCTAATCCCCCGCGGCGTCTACGACGAGGACACCCTCGCCCCCGCACGCGGCTGCCCCGCGCGCCTGATCATCCTCGCGCAAAAACCCTGAACCCCGGCGCGATCCGCAAACACGTCCTCTCTCCCGCTCCGCACCATGTACCTCACCATCCCCGCCCGTCCTTCCCCCGGCTATGGAGAAGTCATCGAGGCCGTCGGCCTCGGCGTCGCCATCTTCACCACCGGCCAGCAACTCCTCACCAGCGGCGCCTTCTCCAACTCCACCAGCACGGTGAACTACATGCACGAGCGCACCCCGCTGACCCAGCGCTTCCGCTCCTGCGCGATGGAGTTCAGCCTGCGCGCGCACCACCCTCGCTACTTCATCGATCCCCAAACCTTCTGGTACCGACTCTCCTTCGAATACAACGGCAACGACCTCCGAAACGTCGCCATCCACCCGCTGGTCGACCGCTCCAGCACCCTCCGGTCCTCCACCTTCTCCACCACCTGGTCCGGCCAGGCCCACAGCCCCCAGTCCGCGCCCGCGGCCGAGGTCATGTTCCAGCTCGCAGGCCGCTGGGATCCCGTCGGCCGAGGCGACGTTTCCTTCAACGGCGAGTTGCTCGTCACCTCGACCGGCGGCGTCCGACTCACCGTACGCTCGGAGCGGAACTGGGTCACGGTGGGCACCGCGCCGCTCGCCTGCCCCGGCGTCGCGCCCTGGACGCCTCCGGTCGCGCGTCCCGCGGTGCGCCTCCCCATCATCAACCTGGTTTTCTTCGCCCCCGCCAGTGATCGTCTGGTCGAGGCCGATGAGCGACGCGTCATGCAGTGGCTCCTCAACCTCGCGCCCGGCATCAAGACCTCCATCGCTCGCGGAGACTCCCCCGTCCGGGTGGAGGGGTACGCCAGCACCACCGCCGGTGGACCGGCCAACCTCGCCCTCTCCCGCCGCCGGGCGCAAAGGGTGGCCCAGCTCATCCGCGACGCGCTCGGCTCCGACACCCGGGTCCAGATACTCGCCCGTGGCGAGTACTCCGCCCGCACCCCGGACCGCGTGGAAGCGGCCGGCGAACGCCGCGCCGTGATCACCATCGACCACCTCGCCTCTCCGGCGACGGGCGGCGGAGTGGACGGGCTAGGCGCCCTCGGGCTCGGCGACTGCGGCTGCGGGTGTGGCGGCGCCTGCGCCACCCCCCGCGGGAGCCCTCGCATGGCCCGCCGCCTCGCCTGAGCGCACCCGGCCCGCCCCGCCGGGCGATAAAGTTTGGCCGCTTCGGACGATCGGCCGTGCCCCCCGGCGAAAACCCTGTTTGAACCTGCGCCCACGTCGGCGACATGGCCTCAAAAAACGTCAGACAACTCTGGGCGGCGAAGATCTCGGGCCAAGGCGCCGCCGCGGCCAAACCCGGCGCTCTCGCCGGGCTACCCGTCGGCACCCTCGTTCCCCTCGCCGCGCTCCGCTCTTCAGCCCGCTCACCCGCCCCGCCCCCGGGCGTTGGCGCCTTGCGCCCGGTCTTCACCGGCCAAGTGCTTGGCATCGACCCCTCGCTGAGAGGCACCGGCCTCGCCCTTATCGAATTCCGACCCGGCCGGGAGCCTCTGCTCTTGCGCTGCCGCACGGTGAGCGTCCCGGCCAAACGCAGCCTCGCCTTCGCCCTCGGCGAGATCTCGACCGCCGTCACCTCCTTCCTGCGCGACTTCGAGATCCGACACGTCGCCCTCGAACAGACCATCTACGTGCAAAACTTCCAAACCGCGCAGATCCTCGGCGCGGCCCGGGGCGCAGCCATCGCCGCGGCCGCCCTGCACGGACACGAGGAGGTTTGGGAGTACCCGCCCCTCCGCGTGAAACAAGCCGTCGTCGGCGCCGGCCGGGCGAGCAAGGAACAGATGGCGCGCACCGTCATGGCCCTCCTCGGCCACGGCCGTATGCTCGCCAGCGACGAGGCCGACGCCGCCGGCGTGGCCCTCTGCCACGCCTTTACCTGGCGAGGTTGAGCCGGCGGGATCCCGCGCTCCAACTCAAGCCTGGGATCCCCCCAGGAAGTGGTCACGCACCGCCTCGACGACCGAGGCCCGCGGCACCTCGTATTCGCTCCGATCGGACAGATCGCGCAGCTTCACGACCCCCTTGGCCAACTCATCGCCGCCGTAGATCAAAGCCAGCCGCGCCCCGGATTCTGCCGCGGCCTTAAACTGCTTGCCGAAGGCCAGATCCTTGAGCGGGTACTCCACCCGATAGCCCGCCCCCCGCAGCACCGCGATGTCCGCAAACGCGGCGCCCCGCTCCGCCTCTCCCCCGACGACCACGTAGACCTCCGCATTCGGGCCAAAGGCCGGCATGAGCCCCCGCTGCTCGAGCAGCAAACCCATCGTCACATCGCCGATCGCGAAACCCACCGCGGGCAAATCCGGTCCGCCCAACTTTTTCACCAAATCGTCGTAACGCCCACCGCCCGCGATGGCCCGCAGCTCGCCCTTGCGATCAAAGGCCTCGAAAACAAAGCCCGTGTAGTAGGCCAGCCCGCGCACCACCCCGAAATCCACCTCCACAAACTCGCCCAGCCCCATCGCCGCGAGACCGCCCAGCAGACGACGCCAGTCGGCCAACCGCGCCTGGAGCGCCTCGCCGCCCAGCGGCCCGAGCACCGCCTCGAGCGCCGCCAAGCTCTTGATCCCGAGAAAAGCGAGCACCCGCTCCTTTACCTCCGGCGGCAAAGGACCAAACGCCTCGGCATAAGGCCTAAACGCGTCGTCTCCCACCTTCTCAAATTTGTCGACCGCGCCCAGCACCGCGCGCGAACGCTCCTCATCCAGCCCGAGCGAGGCCAGGTAGTGCAGCCACAGCGTGCGGTCGCTCAACCGCACATAAAAATCGGCCGGCCCCAGGCCGAACCCCGCGAGCGCCTGGACCAAGAGGCCGATCAACTCGATCTCCGCCTCGGGACCAGGCTCCCCGAAAATATCGCAGTTAAACTGGAAAAATGCGCGCTCCCGCCCCTTCTGCGCCCGCTCGTAACGATAAAACTCGCCGATACTGCACCACTTGATCGGACGCTTCAGCGCGCTGGCCTTCGCCCCCACCAAGCGACACACGGTGGGCGTCATCTCGGGCCGGAGCGCCACCTCCCGCCCACCCTTGTCCACGAAGGAGAAAAGCTGCGCCTCGATCTCCTCGCCCGACTTTGCCTTGTACAAGTCCAGCGGCTCCAGCACCGGCGCATCGTATTCAGAAAATCCGTACGCGTGCGCCGCCCGACGCCAGCCCCGGAAAATATGGCTGCGACGCGCAAAAGCGTCGGGATAAAACTCGCGGAAACCGGGCAGGGACTGAAAAGAGGCCATGGCGCGTGACGGGGAAGGAAGGAGAGGCGATAAACAGGGAAAACCATCAGCCTCGCCCGAGCGCGAGCGCCCGCGCCACCCCAAAAAAACAGGCCGGCCCTCCCCGCGAAGGAAGGCCGGCCCGTAAACCGTGCAGCTGGACCTGACGGCGAGACCCGAAACTGAAAACGAGCCGCTTAGAGCTGGGTGATATCCAGCTTCTTGAGCATCTGCTTCAGAATCTTGCCGGACTTGAACTTCACCACCGCGCGCTCGGGGATGACGACCTCGGCGTCCGGCTTGTTCGGATTACGACCGATGCGGGACTTGCGGCGTTGCACCTCGAGCACGCCGAAGTTGCGCAGCTCGACGTTGCGTCCCTCGGAGAGGGCGCGCATCACGATGTCCAAGGTCATCTGGACGGTGCTAACGATCTCTTTCTGCGGGAAACCGG
>JBILUB010000140.1:0-6531 GCA_044371245.1 Opitutaceae bacterium | reverse complement strand
TGTCTGATCGTGTCGAGTCTCCATGCCGCGGAGGTATCCGCTCCGAAGCCCGCCTCCGGTACCACCACCTCCGACGCCTACGTCCTGACGAATACCGACCGCATCAGTGTGACCGTCTTTCAAGAGGAAGAGCTTTCGCGCGTCGCGCGCATCGACTCGCAAGGCCGGATCAATCTCCCGCTCGTCGGCGAAGTCGCGATCGCAGGCCTCAAGGTCGGTGACGCCGAGGCCGCCATCGCCCGCGCCTATCAGGACGGCCGATACCTCCGTGCTCCCCGCGTCACGATCACGGTCGAGGAGTACGCCTCCCGCGAGGTCTCGATCCAAGGCCAGGTGCGCAGTCCCGGGCGCTATCCCCTGCCGATCGAGTCCAGCATGACGCTGCTCGAGCTCGTCACCCGCTCCGGCGGATTTACCGACACCGCCAAAGGCACGGCCGTGCGCGTGACCCGCATCCTGTCGGACGGCACTCGGCAAAACTTCGAGGTCGACGTCGAGAGCCTGATCAAAGGCCGAAAAGGCGCCAACGTGCAGGACAACTCCCTCGTCCTCGAACCCGGCGACATCATCTTCGTCCCTGAACGTATCATCTGAGTCCCGCCCCCGCCCCCGCGCTTCATGGCCGACGCCCACCATCTCCCGCCCTCCCCCGCCCGCTCCTCACCCAACGACGAGGAACTCGTCGAGCGGCGCACCCTGCGGGACTACTACGTTATCCTCCGCGAGCGACTATGGATCGCGCTGCCCCTCGCTTTGCTCCTCTCCATCGGCTTCGCCTACTACAAGGCGCGAACCATACCCCTCTACCAAAGCACCGCATCCCTTCGGGTGGAACGCCCCGACAAGATCGTCACCAGCCAGGAGGTCGTGGAGACCGCCATCACCAACGACGTCGAGCTCAATACCTACCTGCAAGTCATCCGCTCCGCCACCCTTCGGGGCAAGGTGGCCGCCTCCTTCAGTCCCGAGGAGATCGCGCTCCTCCAGCGGCCTTTCCTGGCCGAGCTCCGCGCCGACCTCGCCCCGCCCGCGGTCGCCGCGCTGATCGGCGACATCACGGTGGAGTCCGTGCGGAACAGTTTTTTGGTCAAGCTCCACGCCCGGCATCGTGATCCCGAGGCCGCCGCCCTGATCGCCAACCGTTACGTCGACCAGTTTATCCGCTACCTGTTGGAGAGCGTCAGCGGACGCAGCGACGACGCCGTCGAGTTCTTGCGGGTGCGCGCCGAAGAGCTCCGCCTCGAAGCCAAGGCCGCCGAGCAAAAGCTGCTCGACTACATGACGCTCAAGCAGCTCGTCTCCCTCGACAGCAGCGTCAACATCGTCGCCGACCGCCTCAAAAGCGTGAACGCGGCGCTGCAGGACGCCCGTCTCGCCCGTCTCGGAAACGAGGATTTGTTCAACCAGGTGGACGCCTTTCGTCGCGAGGGCCGCAACCTGCTGGAATTGTCGTACATCTCCGGGCACGGCAGCATCCCCGACCTGCGGGCGCGGATCGCCGAGCTTGTGCGCGATCAGGCCCTTCTCTCCGAGCGCTACCTCGAGCGGCACCCCCGCATGATCGAGATCGCCAACTCCCTCGCCGTCGCCCAGGCCCAGCTTCAGAAAGCCGTCGAGCTGGCCATCGCCGACCTCCAGGCCACTCTCGCGAAGTCGCGCGAGCGAGAGGCGTCCTTGCAGCGTGAATACGAAGTCCAGGAGCGTGAGCAGTTCCGGCTGCGCGACATCGGGGTCGAGTTCAAATCGCTCGAGGCCGCCGCCGCGATCGCCAAGAGCAACTACGCCGAGCTTCTCAACCGCCTGACCCAGGCCACCAGCTCATCCAACCTCGAGCGCATACCCGTGCGCCGGCTCGATCCCGCGGAGCCCCCGGTCCGGCCCTTCACGCCCGATCCCCGCGCCATCGCCCGCACCTCGATCCTGCTCTTTTTCGGCGTCTTTTTCGGAGCGGCCTTCGGCCTCTCACTGATCGACGACCGGGTGAAATCCGCCTGGGACATCGAACACTTCATCGGCGCCAATCTCCTCGGCATCGTCCCCGACCTCTCGGGCACGAAGGATCGGGACCGATACCGGCTGGTCCTCGACCAGCATGCGGACCGCGGCGCCGAGGCCGTGCTCGGCGTCTACAGCGCGGTCAAGATCCACTCCAAGCTCGATTTCCCCAAGGCGATCCTCGTCACCTCGACCATCCCCGGGGAAGGCAAGACCCTGGTCTCCTCAAACCTCGCCGGAGCCTTCGCCCGCCACGGGAAACGCACGCTGCTGGTCGATTGTGATCTCCGGCGTCCGATGCTCCATCGCCACTTCGAGCAGGAAAACGACGCCGGGCTGCTCACCTGGTACGAACAAGGGGCGAAACTGGACGCCCCTCGTCTCGCGATCCTGCCCGAGCTCGGCATCCTCTCGATCGGAGAAAATCTCGATCTCCTGCGCTCCGGAGGGCGCTCCCGGCGCCCCACCGAGTTGCTGGAGAGCCCGGCCTTCCCGCAACTAATCGACCGCTTAAAGCGGGAGTACGATCTGGTGGTGGTCGATTCCCCGCCACTGGGGGCGGTGACCGACTCCCTCCTTATCGCGGAGAGCACGGACGAGGTCGTTTTCGTCTGCCGGTTTAATCGGGCGCTACGCAAACACATCCGCCTCTACATCCGGGCTCTTCGGCAGGGAAAAAACGAGATCGTGGGTGTCGTGCTGAACGGGCTAAGCGCCCGGAGAATCGAGTACTACTCGAATTACCGATACTACCGGAGTTACAAAAAATACTACGGCACCACCTCCTAAACCGGGTCCGGTCTCGAGGGCGGGTGAAGCCGAACTCACGGGGCCGGGCCTCCGGTGAGGATCAGCGGTCGATCACCGTTTCTGGAGCGATACCGATCAGGTGCAGCGCGTGGCGAATAACGCTCAGGCGCCGGTCGCGAATGGTGTTGGCGTTACTGTCCGTCCAGAACCAAGACGGCAGCGCGGCGTGAAACTCGAGGAGCTCGGTGCGCAGCTCGGCGCTGACCCGCCCTCCCCGATATTTGTCGGCCAGATGCGTGACCAGCGCTGCGAAATTCGCCGCCGCTGTGCCCGGAGTGCGCGCCAGAATCGCCAGCTCGGCATCGAGAGGGATGGTGAGCACCAGATTGGCGGATCCGGGGTCCGCGGGATCGACCGTCTCCCCGGTCCAACGCCCCCAGTTGAGTATCTCGTGGATGCGGTTGGCCTCTCCGACCACGGTGGTCTCGGAGGTGATTTGGAACTCGGGAGAGACGAGGCCGGCCGAGGCGATCACCCCGGGCTGGGCGTAGACGGGTTGGAAAAAGTTAAAGACGGAGGGCGAGCCGAGCGGCACCTGGTGAGACAGATCGTACTGGTAGTTGATAAAATAGCGGGCATCGCCGGCCCGGAGCGCGCCGGGAGGAAAAGCGTGGAGCAGGCGGGTGAGGCGCAGGATGGGCTCGACGCGTTTGCCCGCGGAGAACGCGGCGTGGGGGGCGCCGACTCTCGCCTCCGGGTCGAGCAGCACGGCACGCACGGTGGCGAAGAGATCGCCGCGCACGCCGGAGCCGTTGTTGGCAAAGGCTGCGGCGACCCGCGAGACGTAGGCCGGCGAGGGGTTGGAAGTCACCAAACGCTGGATCAGCTGGCGACCGATGAAGGGCCCCACGTTCGGATGCTGAAAGAGGACGTCGAGCGCGGTCTCAAGCGCCTGCACCCCATCGGTACCTGCGGCGATGGTTTGGCCACGGACCAAACGTTTCGCGCCGGTGTCGTGGAAGACGGCCTGAAAAGTCATGGGCCGAAGAAAGTCGTTTCCGTACACGAACCAGTCCTCGGGGCTTGCAACGCTGGTGGAGCTCCAGCGAGGGGGATTCGCGGGATCGTAGTGCGGACCCCATCCGGTGAAAACATGGGCGAGCCCGACGATCTCCTCCTGGCCGTAGGTCGGGATGGGCAGGCCTTCCCGGTCGAGTCGCAAAGTACCGTCGGGATGCAGTTCATTGAGGCCGATGGTGAAGAGCTGCATCAGCTCGCGGGCGTAGTTTTCGTCCGGGCGTTGGCCCGTTTCCGGATCGGGGCGCCGGTTACGCATCATGCTCAAGTAGACTCCCATCGCCGGAGAGCGGGTCACGTCCTCGATCAGATCGCGGTAGTTGCCGAACGCGTGTTGCACAAAAAGATCGTAGTACGCGGCCGCCGCCTCGTGTTCGGTCGCGAGCCCGCCTTCCTGGGAAACGACCAGGATCTGCGAAAGGGTCCAGGCCACCCTTTGACGTAGCTGGTCCGGCGCGGTCAAGGCGTGCTGCCACCAGGTTTCCTGGAGCGGTCCCTGCCAGCCATCATTCTCCCCACCCGAGCGGGCGAGCAACTCCGCGCGCCGCGCGACGACGGTGGGCCGCAGCAGGGAAATCGGCTGGCTCCTCTGCTGCTCGAGCCAGGCCGAGTACCCGCGGGTCCGCAGGTCCGCGACAGCCGCGGGGGAGGCGCCAAAGGCCGCCTGCTCGAGGAAACGATGCGCCTCCGCCAGGCTGGGCGCGGTGCCGGGCAGCGCCGCCGGAGGCGGCGGAGTCGGGCTGAGCTCGGAGCCGGTCGCGGGTAACAGCAGGCCGAAGAGTTCGCCCTGGGGCTGGCTCGAGGAGCGCACCCGCGCCCACAGGCGCCCTTCCCGCAGCGCGGCGACGATCGCCTGCGCGCCGAGGCCGGCGGCGGGAGCGATCGTCCAGTCGCGGGCCGAGATCTGACCCGCCGGCAGCTGCAGCACGGCGTCTCCGGTCAGCGCTCCGGACGAGACGAAGAGATCGGACCCGGTGGACGGACCGAGCAAGGCCGAGTGGGTCACCGAGACGCGGGCGGAAAGCCCGTTGCCGGCGGCCCGCACCACGGCGCTGCCCCAGCCGGCGGAAGATAAGCCGGTCGGAGGCCGGAGCGCGGCGAGGAACAACTGGTCGGGTGCGTCGTCGATCGTAATGGTGGTGCGGTCCGGTGTACCGAGATCGAAGGTGGGGTCCGCCAGCAGGCGGATCTCGACTGTCTCCGCCGGCTCGGTCAGGGCGTCGCTCCGCGGTGTGATCAAGAGGTCGACCTGCGATGCTCCGCCGGGCAGCGTGATGGTGCCGGTGGGCGCATGGTAATCGGTGCCCGCAAGGGCAGTGCCCGAGACGGAGTAACGCACGGTGACCGGATCCAGGTTGCCCGCGCGAAAGAGCGTGACCCGTGCGGGCTGCAAGCCGGCTTCGTAGGCGCGGGGCGCGCTGCCTCCGAGCGTGATGCGGTTGCGCGCGTCCAGGCGCGCGAGAGCGGCATCGAGATCCGGCACCCGAGGCTGAGTGGTCGCATCGAGGGGATCGCTGCCGAGAAACGCTTCGGAGGCGTCGCTCACCCCATCGCCGTCGCTGTCGCGGTCCTCGACCGATATGCGGTAAAACAGACGGGAGCCGGCGCCGGCGAGATCCGCCAAGGAGCGGGGATCGGTGGCGAGATAGCGGGCCGACAAAGGCTCCTGACCAGCCGCCAAGCCGGGGCCGGTCCAGGCGACCGAAACGTGATCTCCTCCGGCGCCCTCGATGTGGAAAAATTCAAAGTAGTGGGGACGCCCGCCACGCAGCCGGACCAATGCCGAGGTTTGAGAAGGGTACTTGTTCCACTCGCCTTGGTTGGTCCAGCCATCGACCCAGGCCACGCGGCGGAGGCCGGCCGCCTCGGCGGACTCGGAGATCCAGAACTCGCAGGAATCGTCGCCGGAAATGAAAAAACGGTAGTCGCCATCGGCGGGAGGCACGATCCAGCCCCGGGCATATTGGCCGTAGCGGTCGAGGTTGGGCGAGGTGGGCGGGGTGCCGAGCACGCTGCTCGGGAGCGTGCGCGTGGCCGGGCTGCTGCCGGGCACGATGGAGGTTTTGAAGGTATTGAGCGAGGTGCCGGCGGCCAGATTTTCCCAGCGGGAAAAAATGAAGTCTCCACCGGCGTAGCTGCGCGGGAGATCGAGTTCGAGCGTCTGTTCGTGGCCATCCCCGATCAAAACGGGCGCCAGGGAAATCCAATCGCGCAAGTCGACGGAGGCTTGCACTCGGTAGGCCTTGCCCGGGATCGAGGGCCAGCGCAGCCGTGCGCGATCGGATGCGGGAAAGGTAAGCTCGCGCAGTTCGAAGCGGGAGGACGCGGAGCGGGGGTCGGTGCCCGCGATCGATTCGGCGAGGTTGGCGACTCCATCCCCGTCGGTGTCGGCGGCCGGGCTGAGTCCCCGCCCATGCTGGGCGAACCAAATGTCATCGAGCCCGTCTCCGTCGCGGTCGATGCGGGCCTGGAGCAACGCCGGAGCGCAGACACCCAAGACCAAACCAAAGACGCGGAGAATCACGGTCGGGGTAGAGGGGTGCATGGCGTGAGCGGCAGTTTTTCGGGACTGACGGGGGTATGGCGCCTCCAGGATTTGGAGTCCGGCGGAGGGCCGAGACCACGCTGATTCGTGGTCGGAGTTTCTAAAAGTGTTTTTCCGTAGGGCCGTTTACTCAGCCTGGGTGGGGCCGGGAGCCGGCATCCGGA
>JBILUB010000138.1:0-6547 GCA_044371245.1 Opitutaceae bacterium | reverse complement strand
TTTTCCCCATGGCCTCTCGCATGAATCGTAAAGCTCCCGGTCCCCTCAGCGCCTGTTTCAGCGGTTTGGTCACCGTGGCGTTGGGGAGCGTGTTGGCGGCACTGCATCTGGCCAGTCTGCCGGTGGCGGTGGTCAGGGCGGAGCCGAAGGAGCGGGTGGCGGGGGTGCGTTACTTTTTCGAGGGTGCGTCTCCAGGCAGCTCGGACGGGTGGAAGGGGAAGTTCTCCGCGCTGGCGGAGGACGGAGGCGAGGTCTCGCTCAGCGAGGGTGATTTGAACGGTTGGGCGCGGGCTTCCTTCGAATCGGTGACCCTCGACGAGGAGGCGAAGAAATCGACGGTGGTGATTATCGCGGGCACGCCGAATTTCCGGATCAAGGATGATTTGTTGCAGGTCGGCTTGGTGAATACGTTCAACTTTTTCGGACATGAGGCGCCTTTGGTTTTGCAGGCGACGGGGGACTTCGAGCGTGGCGGGATCGGCTGGGTATTTCGGCCGTCGGAGGCATTGATTGGGCAACTGCCGCTGCATCGGGTGCCGGCGATCCTGCCCCTCGTGGCGTCGCGTTTTGGCGGTCGGGATGTGCCGGCGGAGGTCGATCGAATCCTGAACTCGGCCAAGGAAGTGGCCGTTCGCGACGGGACTCTGGTCGTGGTGCCTCGCTGAGGCTTGATCATGGGCGCCCGGGTGGCCGAACGCGGGGTAGGGCGGCGGGGGCGCGCCGGGTGGTGGGGACTTGCCCTGGGCCTGGTTTTTGTCGCGGGGCCGGTCGGGCTGTCGCGGGGCGCGGAGACCCCGCCGGCGGTGGTGCATGGGGCGGGGGAGAGGCGTTTCGTGGTGATCGCACCCCAGGGGCCGGAGGGTGTGTTGCTGGCGCAGCTGGGGGAGCAGGCGTGGGGGCGGTGGAGGGAGCCCCTGGGGCTGCCGCTTCGACTGGATTCAGGCATCGTGGTGCGCTTGATCCCGGGGGAGAGCGGGGCCGAGGGTACGCGGGGCTGGACGGTGCTTTCGCAACCCGGCGGAGTAGTGACTGTGCGGATACAGCTCGGCGGCGAAGGAGGCTCCGCGCGGGAGCGGCTGTGGTTGCGCGCGCTGGCGGAGGGTGCTTTGAGGCGACGGGCAATGTTGTCGGGCATAAGTCCGGGAGTGGTGCGGGTGCCGTCCTGGCTGGTGGTGGGGGCGGCGGAAGACGTTCTGGTGGCGCGGCGGCCGGCCCTGCTGGATGACTGGAGGGCGGGCCGGCGTGGCGAAGGGGTGGCCCCGGCGCTTCGGGGGGTGTTGCTTGGGGGCGACGCAGCGGGGGAGTCGTCCTCGGCGTTCGCGCTTTGGTGGTGGTTGAGGGAGGCGTCGGGGCGGAGCGGGGCCTGGGGACGCTTTTTGCCGGCGTTGTTGGCCGGCGAGGCGCCGGGTGCGGCATTGGCGAGGGAGTTTAGCGCCTTGGTGCCGCCCGGCGCCGAAGCGCGGGAATGGGAGCTCGCGTGGCAGGTGGCGTCCGCGGCGTTGGCGCACGGAAGTGCGCTGCCGGTGATGGAGCCCGGGGAGAGCCGGCGGCGTTTGGAGGTGCTGGCGCGGATGGTGATCACCGATCCGGTCTCAAGGACCGAACGCGTCTTGCCGGCCTGGGGTGAATGGGCGACGCGCGACTTGGGGTGGGTGACGGAGGAAAGGCGGAGGCGGGCTCAGGTCCTGCTGGCGGATTTTGACCGCCATCATCCCTTTTTCCGCAATGCCGCGGGTTCGTTGGGGCGGGCTTGGTTGGCGCTGGACGAGGGGCGGGAGGATGCTTGGCGGAGTGCCAGCGCCGACTGGGCCCGCGACTTTGCCGAGGGTTTGGAACTCGAGGCGGCGAGCAGCCGGTTGCTGGCGCGGTGAAGCGGGGGCTGGCTTTTACCAGGTGTCGAGGACGGCGGCGCGGACTTGCTCGGCGAGTGCCTGGCCGAGATGGGGCGTGATCGCGTGCTCGGCCTGGATCTGTTGCAGGGCTTGCAGGGAGGCGGGACCGGAGGCGCTGCCGTCCTCGGTGAAGATCTGGCGTTCGACGCGAAGACGGCGGTCGGCGAACCAGGTTTTGCCTTGGTCGGGAGCGCGGAGGGTGGCTTGGGCTTCGAGGCTCAGGCCGAACTTACGGGCCAGGCCGGCGTCGGAGGGCAGGCGGGTGAGGGCCTCGCGTCGGAGGGAGTCGAGTTCGAGGTGGAGAACGGCGTCGGCTTCCTCGGGGGTGTTGACCAGGCGAACGCGCCCATCGCGCAGAAAGGCCTCGCGGATCTGGGTCGAAAGGAGCGCGGTCGACTGTGGCAGTACACCGCGGGTCGCGACGGGGGCGATGTAGAGGGTGTCGAAGTCGCGCTGTGCGCCGGTGCCGAGCCGGTAGTGGGAGCAGGCGGTCCCGACGAGGGTGAGGGCGAGGAGGAGAAGAGCGGCGAGACGGCGGAACATGTCGTCAGGGACGAGGCGTGGGGGGGTGCGGGTCGAGGTGGGGCGCCGCCTTGCAGGGAGTTGAGAAGCCCGGCCGATTAAAACAGCCAGAAGCGTTTGGCCCGTGGGCCGGCGCGGGGGCCGCCGGAGGCGGAGTCGGTGCCGGCCTCTCGCTGCTCGATTTCAGCGAGGAGCCCGCGGGCGCGCTCGGCGACAGGGGAGTCGGGGAAGATGGTGATGGCCTCGTTGTAGAAGACCTTGGCGGCGGTGTAATTCGAGCGGTGTTTGAAGTAGAAGTCGCCCATGACCATCTTGCTGCGGGCGAGCATCTCGCGGGCGTCGTTGAACCCTTGGTTGGCGACGCTGGCGTCGGCCTCGCCGGGGTAGAGAATGAGGTAATCCTGGAAGTAGGTGAGCGCGAGTTGGGTGGAGGCCTGGTCGTAGGGCGGGCCCTGGGTGATCGAGGCCTGGGCGGAGGCCAGTTTCAGATAGGCGTCCGGGGTGAGGAAGCTCTCGGGGTAGTTGTTGATCATGCGATCGAGCGCGTCGATGGCGGCGTCGCGGTCGTCGGCGTCGGCGTAGCCGCGGGCCGCGCTCATGAGGGAGAGGGGAGCGTATTCGCTGTAGGGGGCGTTGCCCACGATCGTCTCGAAAAACTCGAGGCCTTTTTCCCGCTGGCGGAAGCCGGGGATGACGCCGAAGTAGAGGGGACGGGTGCCGTCGGCGAGTTTGGCGGCGATGCGGTACTGGGCGCCGAGAACCTCGTTGAACCGAGGGTAGGCGGGGTGTTCGGCGACGATGCGTTGGAGGTTGCGAAAGGCTTTGGTGAATTTGCGCTGTTGCTCGTGGAAGCGGGCGGAGCGGTAGAGGGCTTCGGGGGCGTAAACCGAGGCGGGGTACTTCTTGACCACGCGGTTGTAGCCTTTCAGGGCGGCGCCGGATTCTCCGGCCTCCTCGGCGCGACGGGCCGCGTCCATCAGGGACTTGGCGTTGCGTCCGGCCTCGGTGTCGACGAACGCGGAGACGAGGCCCCCCTCGACGCGCCAGCCGGTGGAGGGCTCCCAGACGAGGTCGGCGCGTGCCGCCGCGCCGAGAAACAGAGCCCAAAAAAGGAACAGTGTAGTGAAAAATCCGATACGGCGGGCGGCGACGGGCATGGTGTGGACTACCAGCGAACCAGCGCCCCCCCGTAGGTCAAGCCCGCCCCGAAAGCGACGAGGAGCAGGAGCATGCCCGGGCGCAGGCGGCCGGCGCGGCGGGCCTCGTCGAGGGCGATCGGGATCGAGGCGGCGGAGGTGTTGCCGTAGCGCTCGACGTTGACGACGACGCGTTCGTAGGGGAGCTCGAGGTACTGGGCCAGGGCGTGGATGATACGGAGGTTGGCCTGGTGCGGGACCACGAGGTCGATCTGGCCGGCGCCGAGCTGATTGCGGGCGAGGAGATCACGCGCCACTTCCTCCATACCGCGGACGGCAAACTTGAACACTTCCTTGCCTTTCATGGCGATACAGCGGCGGGCGTGCTCGGCGAGGGGGGAGGCTCCGCCTCCGGGGACCTGCAGGAGATCGGAGGTGCCGGGAATGGCCCCGAGCAAGGCGTCGACGAGGCGCGATTGGGTGCCGGGGCGCGCGGGTCCGAGGACGACCGCGCCGGCGCCATCGCCAAAGAGAACGCAGGTGGCGCGGTCGTCCCAATCGACGTAGGAGGACATTTTCTCCGCGCCGATCACAAGGGCGTGACGGTAGCGACCGGAGGCGAGGAGGGCCCAGGCGGTGTCGAGGGCGTAGACAAAGCCGGTGCAGGCCGCGTTCAAGTCGAGGCAGGAGCTGCGTTCCGGGAGACCGAGCGCCGACTGCACCAGGCAGGCGGTGGAGGGCATGGGCAGATCGGGAGTGCAGGTGGCGACGATGAGCAGGTCGATGTCGGCGGGGGCGAGGCCGGCGTCGGCCAGGGCGAGGCGGGCGGCGGCGCTGGCGAGGGAGGCGGTGGTCTCCCCGGGGCCGGCGATTCGTCGCTCTCGGATGCCGGTGCGGGTGAGGATCCACTCGTCCGAAGTGTCGACCCGGAGTGAGAGTTCCGCGTTGGTCAGAACGCGCGTGGGGGCGTGGGAACCGGTGCCGAGGATGGCGATAGGGGCGGGGGAAGGCGAGGACACGGAGTCGCAGGTGCGGGGTCGTGGACGGGCCCGGGCGCTCGCTTAAGCGGTGGCGGCGGCGGGGGGCGCGCCGTTCGCGGGAGAGGGATCCGCGGCCGGGCCTTCGATCAGGGCGTTAAACGCCGCGGTTTCATGAGCGACGTGCCCGAGGAAGTCCGAGCGCACGACTTTATCGGCGGCGAGGATCGCGGCATGGAGGGCGTGACGGTTGCTGGAGCCATGGGCCTTCAGCACATTGCCCCGAAGGCCAAGCAGGGGCGCGCCGCCGTAGCGGTCGGGGTTCATGCGAGCTTTCAGTGCCTTAAACGCGCCGCGGGAGAGCGCCGCGCCGGCGAGACGGAGGGGGTTGGCCTTCAGCTCGCTCTCGAGGGTGCCCTTGAAGAACTTTGCCAGAGATTCCCAGCTCTTGAGCAGGAGGTTGCCGACGAAGCCGTCGCAGACCGCGACGTCGCAGTGGTCGGTGAAGGCCTGAAAGCCTTCGGTGGGACCGACGTAGTTGATCTGACCGGCCGCGTGGGCGCGTTTCAACATGTCGTGGGTCGCGTTGGTCAGGGCGTTGCCTTTGCCTTCTTCGGTGCCGTTGGTGAGGAGGCCGATACGGGGCCGGGCGACGCCGAAAAGGATGCGGGCGTAGTGGCTGCCGACGAGAGCGTTATGAGCGAGATGACGGGGCTCGGCGTCGGGGTTCGCGCCGGCGTCGATCAGAATAAAGTAGCCTCCGGCACGGGGAATGACGGCGGCGAGAGCGGGGCGGTCGATCCCATCGAGCGTCCGCAGGCGAAGGGTGCCGCCGGCCATCAGCGCTCCGGTGTTTCCGCAACTCACGACCGCACCGGCTTCGCCGTTTTTGACCAACTCGATGGCGCGAACCATCGAGGAGTCCTTTTTACCGCGGAGTGCTTTGAGCGGCTTGTCCTCCATGGTGATGACCTCGGAGGCGGGGTGCAGGCTGAGGCGCGGGTGGCGGGCGAGGCCTTGCGAGACCAGCAGAGGTTCGAGCAGAGGTGCCTGCCCGACCAAGATAAGATCCCCGCCCAGGGCGGGGTCGCGAAGAGCGAGGTCGGCGGCGGCGACGACCTCGGCCGGGCCGAGATCTCCGCCCATGGCGTCGATCGCGATTCGCCCCGAGGGACCGGTGGGGGAGCCCATCGGAGAAAAATCCGGACTAAGCGGACCGGACGATGCTGGTTTAGACGGAGACGTCGAGGACTTGGCGGCCGCGGTACATGCCGTTCTTCGGATTCACCCGGTGGGGACGGAAGAGGGTGCCGTCGACGGGATCTTTGGCGAACTCAGGGGCCTGGAAGGCGTTGGCCGCGCGGCGGTTGGCACTGCGGCGTTTGGACTGCTTGCGTTTCGGATTAGCCATGGTGACGAAGGATTGGAAGGTGGGTGCGTGGCGCGGGGCCACTCGGATTTTGGGTGTAAAAGTTAAACGGAATGAGCTCCGTGCGCAGCATGGTCAAGCGCGTTGTCCGATCTTGTTAAAACTTCGCGGGGAGTCCGATTTTGCCCGGACAGCGGATTGGGCGGGCGGCGCGTTTATCGGGAGAAGAAGTAGAGCAGGCCGCCGGCGAGCAAGACACGGTAGAGGGCAAAGGGAGCGAGTCCGTGACGGGTGAGGAAGCCGACAAAGACTCGGACGGCGACCGCGGCGCTGAGGAAGGAGACGAGCAGGCCCACGAGCACTTGGGGCCAGCCGAAGGCACTGATCATCGCGGCGCCGCCGTCGAGCGCGTCTTTCGCGGCCGCGGCGCCGAGCAAGGGCAGGCCGAGGAGAAAACTGAACTCGGCGGCACGCACCGGGCGCAGCCCGACGAAGTAGCCGCCGACCATCGCGCTCATCGAGCGGCTCATGCCCGGCCAAAGGGCGAGACACTGGACGAGGCCCACGACGAGGGCGCGGGCGGGCGAAAGGTCCGCGGGGCCCGGGCTGGCGGTTTCGGGGGTGGCGGTCGCGGCGGCATCGCGGCGGCGG
>JBILUB010000005.1:0-22068 GCA_044371245.1 Opitutaceae bacterium | reverse complement strand
GATCACCTCCCGTGCTCGCTCCCGATCCTCCGCGTGCAGTGCCTGGAAAAAATGCTCACCGCTCTGGGTCTCGTGCGGCGCGAGACCGAGCTCCGCGTTCCAGCGCACATCTCCGCGCCCCGAGTTCTCGCGCGGATCCCATTCCCAGGTGGCAACGCGACCCGCGGCCAGAACAAGAAGCAGGCGGTCCCTGCTGCGCAGTAACTCGTCCTGGCCCGTCCTGATCCGGTCCAGCGTCTCGTTCAAGGCGTCGGCCAGCGTGTCGATCTCGGCCAAACCGGTTCTAGCGATCGGCAAACGTTGATCACCACTCGCCTCGACGGACTCCATCCCGGCCCTCAGCTCGCTGATCGGTTTGGTCACGCGGCGAAGCAGCCGGCGCGAGAGCAGCAGCGCGACGGCTAGCGAGCCCAGACCGACTCCGGCCAGCAGCAGAGCGGAAGAGAAAAGACTCGCTCCGCCGAAGCCGAGCCGCGCCCGCATCAGCAGCGCACCACGCTCCGAGTCCGGGCCGACCGGCGTCACGATGATCACGCTGGTCAGGCTCTTGCTCAGGCCAGGAGGCGGGGCGAGCGGCGGCAGAGTCCCCGCCCCCGTCCCCGTGACCAGTCGGGCCAGCGGACGACCGTCCTTTCCGTAGAGCACAGCCACCTCGACGGACCTTTCGGCCTCCAGCCCAGCCAGGATTTTGGCCGCGGCCGCGGGATCGGAAGCGGCGACCGGCGCCTCCGCGAAGCGTGCGGTGAGTGCCGCCAGGGTCTGCAGGTGGTCGAGTGCTCGCGCTCGAAAGGCGTATGATCCGCAGGCACCCACGGTGGTCCCGGCGGTGGCCAGACCGAGCAGACTGCAGGCCACGGCGAGTCCGGTAAGTTCTTTCCGGAGAGAGGCGGAGGCCGGGCGGTTCATCTCGAGAAGCGAGTTCGGTGAGTGAAACCGCCGTCGCTAAAGGGCGGGGTGAGGCGTGGCGGTCAAGCGGCGCCTTGGTAGTCGGACCTGATGCCATGCGCTTGCGATCCCTCGAGGGGCGCAGCGAGGCGGGGACGGGCAGCGCTCAGCGCACCACCCGTGCGCCGCCGCCCGAGATCGTCTTCTCGACCTCCTTGCGCGTGGCCATCGAGGTGTCGCCGGGCGTGGTGCTGGCGAGCGCGCCGTGGGCCGCGCCATACTCGACCGCCTTTTGCGCGTCGTTGAACTCGAGAAAGCCGAACTGGAGCCCGCTGGCGAAGCTGTCGCCGCCGCCCACGCGATCGAGGATCTCGAGCTCGGGATATTGGCGGCTCTCGTAGAAACGGCCCTCGTGCCAGAGGATGGCGGACCAGTCGTTTTTGGTCGCGGTGATGACGCGGCGCAGGGTGGTGGCGGCGACCTTGAAGTTGGGGAACTCCTTCACCGCGGTCTCGATCATGGCCTTGAAGGCCTCGAGCTCGATGTGGCTGAGCGTGTGGTCGGCGCCGGCGACCTCAAAGCCGAGCGAGGCGGTGAAGTCCTCCTCGTTGCCGATCATCACGTCGACGTATTTGGCGATCTCGCGGTTGACCTCGCGGGCCTTTTTCAGGCCGCCGATGGTTTTCCAGAGCGAGGGGCGGTAGTTGAGATCGTAGGAGACGATGACGCCGTGTTTCTTGGCGGCTTTGACCGCCTCGATCGTGGCCTCGGCGGTGGAGGCGGAGAGGGCGGCGAAGATGCCCCCGGTGTGGAACCAGCGGGCGCCGAGCTTGCCGAAGATGTGATCCCAGTCGAAGTCGCCGGGTTTGATCTGGGAGGCGGCGGTGTTGCCCCGGTCGGGGTTGCCCACGGCGCCGCGGATGCCGAAGCCGCGTTCGGTGAAGTTGAGGCCGTTGCGCACGGTGCGGCCGATGCCGTCGTCCTCGCGCCAGCGTAGGAACTCGGTGGATACGCCGCCCTGCAGGATGAAGTCCTCGATCAGGTGGCCGATCTCGTTGTCGACGAAGGCGGTGGCGACGGCGGTCCTGAAGCCGAAGCATTTCCGCAGGCCGCGGGAGGTGTTGTATTCGCCGCCGCCCTCCCAGGCCTTGAATTCGCGGGCGGTGCGGATGCGGCCCTCGCCCGGATCGAGCCGGAGCATGACCTCGCCGAGGGAGACTTGGTCGAAGACGCAGGTGGATCTGTCGCGGAGGGGGAGGCTCATGGGAGGGAGTAAGGCGGAAGGGAGTAAGCGATGGAGGGAAAAAGGCGTAAGGGATGGAGTGGCCGGGCGGAAGCGTGGGATTTGTCGGGGCAGGAGGCCGCCGACCGGCCCTGGCACGGAGACGACGTGAAGCGAGGCCCGCGGCGCGGGCAACGAACGGTAGTCGGAAAACGGATGCTCCGGCGGGGTGCGAGGGTTTTCGTGGCGTCGGGGCGCGGGCGGGGCAAGGTGCGGGCATGTCTTTCGCCTCCCTTGGCCTTTCCGAGCCCCTCCAGCGCGCCGTCGCGGCCTGGCATTACGAAGCCCCGACTCCCGTCCAGGCCGCCGTCATCCCGGCCATCCTCCGCGGGGCCGACGTCTGGGCCTCGGCCCGGACCGGCTCGGGCAAAACCGCCGCCTTCGCGCTGCCTCTCGTGCAAAAACTCGCCGCCCTCCGGCGCCCGCACGGGCGCTTCGTCAGCGCGCTCATCCTCGTGCCCACCCGCGAACTCGCCACCCAGGTGGTCGAGTCCGTGCGCCGCTACGCCCGCTACCTGCCGCAGCCGCTCAAATCCCTCGTCGCCGTGGGCGGGCTCTCGATCAACCCGCAGCTGATGGCGCTGGGCGGCGGCGCCGACCTGCTCGTGGCCACGCCCGGCCGCCTGCTCGACCTGCTCGACCACAACGCCCTTTCGCTCTCCGAACTCTCCGTGCTCGTGCTCGACGAGGCGGACCGCCTGCTCGACCTCGGCTTCAAGGCCGAGCTGGACCGCATCCTCGCGCTGCTGCCGGCCCGGCGGCAGAGCCTGCTCTTCTCCGCGACCTTCCCGCCGGAGGTCACGGCGCTGGCGGCGGGCCTGCTGAGCGAGCCGCTGCGTATCGAGACGCCGGATACCGAGGAAAACGCCGCGGAGATCGTGCAACGCGTGATCGAGGTCGACGTGCCCCGGCGCACCCAGCTGCTGCGCCACCTGGTCGAGACCGAGGGGTGGTCGGGCGTGCTGGTCTTTGTCGCGACCAAATACTCGACCGAGCACGTGGCGGAGAAGCTCGGGCGCGCGGGCATCGCCGCGGCCGCCCTGCACGGGGAGCTGAGCCAGGGGGCGCGCACCCAGGCCCTGGCCGACCTGAAGGCGGGCAAGGTGAAGGTGTTGATCGCGACCGATCTGGCGGCGCGCGGGATCGACATCCCGAAGCTGCCGGCGGTGGTGAACTACGATCTGCCGCGCTCGGCGGTCGACTATACCCACCGCATCGGCCGCACCGGCCGCGCAGGGGAGGCGGGCGAGGCGATCAGCTTCGTGAGTGCGGGCACGCACGCGCATTTTTGCCTGATCGAGAAGCTGCACGGCCTCGCGCTGGAGCGGGAGCAGGTCGCTGGGTTCGAGCCGCGGGAGGTCGAGGCGCCCGCGCCGCTGGTCGCGCCGGATGGCGGCGGCGTCAAGGGCCGGCGCAAGAGCAAGAAGGATAAGATCAGGGAGGTCGCGGCGCGTGCGGTGGGCGAGCCCGTGCCGGTGCGCGTGGTGCCGCCGCGTCCGCCGGTGGCGCGGTCCGCGTCCGCGTCGGGACCGGACGGCGGTCGGGCCGGTCGGCCGCGGGGTAGGTTTTGAGCGATGAGCGGCTTATCCTTGGTGGGATGCGCGCTCGCTTAGAGGACCGGCGAGTCGGTCTTTCGCCGCCGGCGCAAGATGCCTCGTCGGGGAACTGGCCTCCGCGCGGGGGTTTTTTCGCCTTTCGCGTCGGGCGGTCGCTTAACTGATCAAGAGGAGGCGGGGCGCCTGCCCCGCCCGGGTTTGTGGCGCACGGTGGACACAGGGCGGCACCGGGCTACCCGGGCAGGCGGTCGCGATCCGCCAGAGGTTACCCAGACCAAAGGAGTAGGGGACGGCGTGGGGCGCGGCCTCGTAGTGCAGGTCGAAAAAATGTTCGGTGAGATAGGCGGCGAAGGTTTCGTCGTCGGCTCCACCGTGGCGACGGAGCAGCTCCGCGCGTAGCTCCGGGATGTCGGCGCAGGCTCGGGCCTCGGCCGTGGCCAGGCCTTCGGATGCGGCCTCCGTGTAGCTGCACAGATAGGTGTCCGCGAGGGTGTTGGCACTGTCGGCGTGGAAGGAGTAGACGTCGGTGGGGACCGGGCCGGTCCCGTCGTCGCGCGGGTAGGCCGGGATGCAGTCCAGGGTGGGCGCGAGCCCGTGGGCCCGCAGCAAGCTCAGGTCCTCGATCAGGGTTTGCCGCGCGGTCCGGCCGGCTGCGCTGAGCGCAAGCCCCCGCAGGTCGTCTTCGTCGAGGCTGGTGATTTCTTCGAGCGGTCCGAGCCGGGCGGTGATTTCGTCAAAGTCCCCCGCAAGCTGGCGGGGCCAGCAGAGTGCATTGATCTCGCCGGAGAAGGGCGTCGACACGAGCTCGGCAAAACTGTGCACGAGGCGCACGTTGGGGTGGAAAAAGGGCAGGGAGAAAGGGCGTGCGGGCGGGGGCGACATCGGTAATCGGGGTCGAGCCTCCAGCCGGAGGCGGGGTGCTGGCAACCGGCATGGCGCAAAATGTGTTCGGTTCGAGGCGCGGCCCTTTCATGGTCTCGGGGCATGCCTCCGCCGACTCCGTTTTTTTCCCGTTATGTCGCGCTGGGGGACAGCTCGACCGAGGGTTTGGACGATCCGGATGGGCGCGGTTCGTATCGCGGGTGGTCGCAGCGTCTGGCCGAGCACCTCGACGTCACCCAGGGTGGAGGTTTGCTCTATGCGAATCTCGCGGTGCGTGGGCTCGGCACCGCGCAGATCCGGGAGCGTCAGCTCGGGACCGCGCTCAGTCTGCGCCCGGATCTGGCGACGGTCTTTTGTGGCACGAACGATGTGACGGCTTGGCGTTTCGACGCGGGTGCCGTGGCCGCTGATATCGAGCACATGCAGTGTGCGTTGGCGGATGCGGGGGCGCGAGTAGTGAGCTTCACCTTGCCGGACTTGTCTCCGTTGATGCCGGCGGCGCGGCTGATCAGGGGGCGGATCGAGGCGCTCAACGGTGCTCTCGCGCGGGCGTCGCGGCGCAGCGGCGCGATCTTGGTCGATTTCGCGAGTCAGCCGGTGGCCACGGATCGGCGTTTGTGGAGCGAGGATCGAATCCACGCGAATGCGGAGGGGCACGCGCGGATCGCGGTGGCTCTCGCGGAGGCGCTGGGGGTCCCGGTGCGCGGGGAGGATTGGCGCGGGGCCCTGCCGCCGCTCCCTGCGCGGACGCGAGGCGAATGGTGTCGGGAGGAGTGTCGTTGGGCGACTCGACATCTTTTGCCGTGGCTGGGGCGGGCGCTGCTGGGCCGCTCCCTGTCGCGGGGGCGCACCGCGAAGCGGCCCGAGCTGGGGCCGCCGTAGGGCGGGTGATTGTTCGAGGCGTGCCCGGGCCACACCCTAAGCCGGGGCTCAGCGCACGCAGGTGGCGAGCGAGGCGGGGTCCCACCCGGGCTGGCCGCACGCGTGGGCGATCGCGTTGAACTCGTCGATCTCGGCTCGGGTGAAGAGCAGACCGCCGGCGGAGTCGCTGCACCGGGCGAAGTCTGCCTCGATCTGACCCGGGATGATCGCGCCGTCGTTGCCATGGCCGAGGATGTCGGCGAGCACGGCCTTGACGTTGTCGGTCTGGCTGCGGCCGCGGGCGAAGAGGCCGGCGTCGAGCGCCTCGGGATGAATGACCTGAAAGAAGAAGCAACAGGTGCCCTTTTCGCCATCGGGCACCCGGTCCCAGCGGTTGCGGAGGGTGGGCAGGGAGCCGCCGATGAAGGCGCCGACCACCTCGTTGAGCAGCGAGAGCCCGTAGCCTTTGTGGGCGCCGAAGGGGAGGAGGGCCGCGACCTCGTCGGGGTTAGTGGTGGGCCGGCCGTCCTTGTCCACGGCGGCGAGCGGGGGGAGCGCCTTGCCCTCGCGTTTGAGTTGTTGCACGCGGCCCATCGCGATCACGGAGGTGGCCCAGTCGATGACCAGCGGGAAGCCGATGGCGTCGGTCGTGGGGAAGGCCCAGGAGTGCGGGTTGGTGCCGAGGGTGGGGAACTTGCCGCCGAAGGGGACGACCTCGGCGAGGGCGGCGGTGCAGTGGGTGTAGGCGATGTAGCCGCGGCGGGCGGCGTCCATCACGTAGCCCGCGCCCCAGAGGTAGTGGAAGGCGTTGTCGACCGAGACGGTGCCGACGCCGTAGCGCTCGGCCAGGCCGATGGCCTCCTCGAGCGCGCGGGTGGCGGTGGCCTGGCCGAGTTTTTTGTTGGCGTTCCAGATCGCGGCGGCGGGGAAGCGGGAGGGGCGCGCCTCGATCCGCGCGCCGGGCACGCAGCCGAGCGAGCCGGAGCCGAAGAGGTGGTCGAGGTGGAGGGCCTTCAGCGCGTGGTGGGTGCGGACGCCGTGGCGCGCGGCCGACGCGCAGATCCGGGCGGCCTCCCGCGCCTCGTCCGCTTCGTATCCGCGGTGCCGATACGCAGCCGAGACGAGGGTGTCGTGGGCCGTTTCCGGGACGATGAGGTAGGTGTCGGGCATGGGAGGAGGCGGGGCTAGACGGCGCGGGCCAGGGGCGCACGGCCGGAGAGGAAGCGGGTGAGGTTCTCCACCGCGCAGGTGGCCTGGCGCAGCACGCTTTCGTGGGTGCGGCTGCCGATGTGGGGGGTGAGGAGGACGCCGGGGAGCCCGAGGAGGGGGTGATCGGCTGGCGGGGGTTCCTGGTCGAGCACGTCGGCGGCGTAGCGCAGGCGGCCGGTCCGCAGGGCGGTGACGAGGGCCGGCAGGTCGACGAGCTCGCCCCGGGCGGTGTTTACGAGGACCGCGCCCGGCTTGAGCAGGGCAAGGCGTCGGGCGTCGATCAGGCCTCGGGTATCGGGACCCAGGCGGGTGTGGAGGGAGACGAAATCGGCCAGGCCGAGGGCTTGATCCAGGGTGTCCGCCCGTTCGAGACCGTGCCGAAGGGCGAAATTGTCGTCCCAGTGGTGGGTAAAGATGTGGACGTGCAGTCCAAAGGCCCGGGCCCGCAGCGCCACCTCCCGGGCGATGCGGCCAAAGCCGACGAGGGCGAGGCGTTTTCCGCAAAGTTCGTCGCCGGTGATGCGGGTCCAGCGCCCCGCCGCGACGTGGCCGGCCTCGGCCACGAGGTGGCGGACGGTGGCGAGCAGGAGGGCAAAGGTGTGTTCGGCGACGGTGGTGTGGTTGACCCCCGAGGTGAAGAGGACGGGGATGCCGAGTTCGCGGGCGGCCTCGAGGTCGATCTTGTCCAGGCCGATGCCGTATTTGCTGATGACTCGGAGGCGGGGAAGGGAGTTTTTGAGGACTGCGCGGGTAAACGCGTCGTCACCGCAGAGGCAGGCATCGAAGTGGCCCGCCGTCTCGAGCAGGCGGGCTTCGTCGAGGGGGCCGCGGGCGCGCACGAGCTCGAAGCCGGCGGAATCGAGCAGGGCATGGTGCGCGCCGGGGGTGTCTTGGAAGGAGGTGGTGCTGAGGAGGACACGCGGGCGGGCCATGGCGGTAGGGTGAGCGGGAGGCAGCTTTTCGGCCGAGGCGGCCAGAGGCGAGCGGAGAGGTGGTGAGATGCTTTGCAGGCGGGGTTGCCTCGGCGGGGTGGGCGGGGGAGGCTGCGCGATTCGCCATGCATCGTCCGGCCTCCGCTCGTGTCCTCGCCACCGCCACCGCCGCCCTCCGTCGCCGGCTCGGGCCGAAGGTCGTCCTCACGGACGAGGCCGCCTTGGAGACGGCGTCGTATGATTCGAGCCGGATCGCGGTGCGGCCGGCGGCGGTGATCCGCCCGACGAAGCGGGCGCAGATCGCGGCGGTGTTGGCGGCGGCCAATCGTCACGGCATCCCGGTGACTCCGCGGGGTCGGGGGACAACTTTGATGGGGTCGGCGGTGCCGTTGCTGGGAGGCTGGGTGCTGGATCTGCTCGCGCTGGACGCGGTGCGGATCGATGCGGAGGCGGGCTTCGCGCATGTGCAGGCCGGTGCGAAGGTGGCGGATGTGCAGCGAGCGGCGGCGGCGGCGGGCTGGTTCTATCCGCCGGATCCCTCGTCGAAGGAGTACTCGACCATCGGCGGCAACATCGCGTGCAACGCCGGGGGTATGCATGGCGGCAAGTACGGGGTGACGCGGGACTTCGTGGTGGCGCTGAAGGGCTATCTGCCGACCGGGGAGTTCGTGGAGTGGGGTACGGCGACGCGGAAGTTTGCCGCGGGCTTTAATCTGCGGGATTTGTGGATCGGTTCGGAGGGAATGCTCGGGGTCGTGACCGATGCGGTCCTGCGTCTGATCCCGGCGCCGGCGGCCCGGTGGACCCTGTTGACCAGTTTTTCGGATGAGGTGTCCGCCTTTCGGGCGGCGCGGGCTTTGTTCGCGGCGAGGGTGCAGCCGGCGATCTGCGAGTTTCTCGATCGTTACTCGGTGGAGTGCGCGGAGCGGGCGATGAAGACCACGATTTTCCCCGGGCAGCCGGGGCGGCCGGTGATCCTGCTGGAGCTGGCCGGTTCGGTGGCCGAGGTGGCGGAGACGAAGCCGGTGCTGCTGGGGTGGGCCTCGGCCCACGCGGCGGGTCGAAGGGAGGCGGCCACGCGGGAGGAGGCGGAAGCGCTCTGGGCGGTGCGGCGCAAGTGTTCGGGCGCGATGTTTCAGATGGGCGACGCGAAGTTGAACGAGGACATCACCGTGCCGCTCGCCGCTTACGAGGAGTTCGCCCTTTGGCTGGACCGTTTGCGGGCGCGGGCGCGGCTGGCGATCCCGACTTTCGGGCACCTGGGTGATGGTAATTTGCATGTGAACATCATGTACCATCGGGCGGTGCCGCGGGAGTGCCGAGCGGCCGAGCGTGCGGTGCTGGCGTTGATGAAAAAGGTCGTGGCGCTGGGCGGCGCCATCTCCGGCGAGCACGGTATCGGGCTGGCGAAGACGCCGTTCCTGCGGCTGCAGCATTCGCCGGCGGAGGTGCGGGCGATGCGCGCGATCAAGGACGCGCTGGATCCCCGGGGTCTGCTTAATCCGGGCAAGATGTTTGAGGTTTTCGAGGTCTGGAAGGCGCCGCGGGTGACGGTCTCCTTCCCCTGGGATCACAAGTAGGATGGCCACGGCGGATCGTGGTGGTGGGAGGGGGGCGGCACCGTGTTTAAGGCGAGCGGACCGGGCAAAATCCAGTTGCCCGGCGGGGCGCCGGGTGGCTTTGCTGGCCGTTTCGTCCCTCGAACCACCCCTCTGTCCATGAAGCACACGCACCATTGCGCCCAGCTCACCGCCGCCGATCTCGGCGCCACCGTTTCGCTCGTCGGCTGGGTGGATTCCATCCGCGACCATGGAGGCATCCTCTTCGTCGATTTGCGCGATCGTAAGGGAGTCACTCAGGTAAAGTTCGATCCGCAGGATCATCCCAAGCTCGCGAGCGAGGCCGCGACGCTGAAGCCCGAGTCGGTGATCGCGGTGTCGGGGCGGGTGGTCGCCCGGCCGGAGGGCACGGTCAACGCGGGCCTGCCCACGGGGGCGATCGAGCTCTCGGCATCCGCCTTGGTCATCCACAATTTGTCCGACACGCCGCCCTTCCCCCTGAGCGACGCGGGCGGAGACAAGGTCAACGAGGACCTGCGTCTGACCTACCGCTACCTGGACCTGCGCCGCCCGAAGATGCGTCGCAACCTCCAGGTGCGCCATAAGGCGACCAAGGCGATCCGTGATTACTTCGATGCGCAGGAGTTTATCGAGGTGGAGACGCCCGCCCTCTTCAAATCGACGCCCGAGGGGGCGCGGGAGTATCTGGTGCCGTCGCGCATCCATGCCGGCCAGTTCTACGCGCTTTCGCAGTCGCCCCAGCAGTTCAAACAGATCCTGATGGTCGCGGGGGTGGAGCGCTACTTCCAGATCGCGCGTTGCTTCCGCGACGAGGATCTGCGCGCCGACCGGCAGATGGAGTTCACCCAGGTCGACGTCGAGGCCTCCTTCATCGATCGCGAGGATGTCTACCGTCTTTTCGAGGGCATGGTCGCGAAGGTCTGGCGCGATGTATCCGGGGTGGAACTACAAACTCCCTTCGCCCGCATGCCCTACGAGGAGGCGATGAACCGTTTCGGCGTGGACAAGCCCGATCTGCGTTTCGGCTTCGAGTTGGTGGATCTCTCCGAGACCTTTCGCCAATCGGCCTTCAAGGTGTTTCAGGCGACGGTCGCGTCCGGCGGGGTGATCAAGGCGATCAACGCCAAGGGGCTGGCCGATCTCACGCAGGGTGAGCTCAAAAATCTCGAGGATGTCGCCAAGAGCCTGGGTGCCAAGGGGCTGGCCTACATCAAGTGCGAGGGCGGCGAGTGGAAGTCGCCGATCGTGAAGTTTTTCTCCGAGGCGGAAAAAGCCGAGTTGACCTCGCGCCTCGGCATCGCCGACGGCGACATCGTCTTCTTCGCCGCGGCACCCTGGGAAAAGGCCTGCGCGATTCTCGGTCGTGTGCGGCTCGATTCGGCGCAGTTGCTGGTGAAGCGCGGCAAGCTCGAGATCCGCGCCGATGATTGGCGCTTCCTCTGGGTGGTGGACTTCCCGCTGATGACCTACGACGAGGAGGCGAAACGTTATCTGGCCACGCATCATCCGTTCACCGCGCCGGTCGCGGAGGATTTGCACCTGCTCGAGACCGCACCCGACAAGGTCCGTGGGCAGCACTATGATCTTGTGCTCAACGGCATGGAGCTCGGCGGGGGCTCGATTCGGATCCATCAGCCGGCGGTGCAGGAAAAGGTCTTCAAGGATGTGCTGAAGATCCCGGGCGACGTGGTGGAGAGCCGTTTCGGCTACATGCTCAAGGCCTTTACCTACGGCGCACCTCCGCATGGTGGCATCGCCTTCGGTCTCGACCGCATGTGTGCGCTGCTCTGCGGGACCACGAGCATCCGCGATGTGATCGCGTTCCCCAAGACCCAGAAGGGGCAGGATTTGATGGCCCAGTCGCCGACACCGGTCACCGAAAAGCAGCTCAAGGAGCTGCACATCGCGGTGGTGGCGCCCGAGGCTCCGCCGGCGGGCTGAGCCGGGCCGGTTTGGCCGCCGCGCCCGCCCCTTGGGCGGGCGCGGGGAGGCGGGCGCTACCCGGCGAAATGAGCCCGCCGCAGGTCGAGGGTGTGGCGGTTTTCGGGCACGGAGATCACGCGCGGGATGAAGCGCGACTGGCCGACGGTGTGGGGCCAGGTTTCCCAGCGTTCGGCGCGGCGGGTCGCGCCCTCGGCGTCGTCGGCAGGCCGCGCGGCGTAGGGCAGGCCGCGGGGATTCCAGACGTGCCAGCGCGCGGCGGCGACGACGGTGAGGCTGGCGGTGTCGACCCACTCGAGGAGCAGGGGGCCGTCCGCCGAGCGATGGGGCTGGAGCGCGGGGTGCAGGTAAAAAGCACGGTAGCGGATGCCGGCCGCCGCGCCGTCGTCGGCGGGACGGAACGAGCACGGGTAGCCGTTGACCAGGAGAAGTCCGCGTTCGAGGGCGGTGGCGTCGCTCACGTAGGCCTCGATGCGATCCATGCTCGCGTCGACCGTGCGGGAGACGCCGCCGGCATTGGGCGACTCGCCGAGCAGGGGCCAGGCTTCCAGCGCCTGGCGGAAGACCACGCTGAAGGGCCGGGGCTCGGCCGCTTCCTTCTCCGCGCCGGACTCGGCGGGGCCGGAGAGCTCGAAGCGCCCGAGCTCGGGGAAGCGCCATTCCCAGAGCGGTCGCAGCCAGGCGGCTTCAAAGGGCACTCCATGGGCCCGGAGGTCCGCGCAGACGGCGGCGAGGTCGTCCCAGACAAAGGCCGGCAAAAAGAAGCGGTCGTGCAGCTCGCCGCCCCAGCGTATGAACGGATCGGATACGGGCGCGGCCGCGCAGCGGGCGAGGATGGCGCGGAGCAGCAGGGCGGCGAGGGAGAGGCCCGCGGCCGCGGGGTGGGTCTCGAAGGCGCGAAACTCCACCAGGCCGAGGCGGCCGTTGCCCGCGAAGGGGTTCCAGAGTTTGTCCACGCTGATCTCGGCGCGGTGGGTGTTGCCCGAACGGTCCATCAGGAGGTCGCGAAACAGCAGATCGTAGAGCGGTAGGTTGCGGGGCGAGCCGAGCCGCACGGCGCCGTCGCAGGCGATCTCGAGTTCGTAGAGCGCCTCGTAGGTGCTCTCGTCGATGCGCGGAGCCTGCGAACTCGGGCCCATGTAGAGACCGGTGAAGGTGTAGCTGAGCGCGGGGTGGCGTTGCAGGTAGCGGATGATCGAGGGCAGCAGGGCGGGGTGGAGGAAAAACGGGGATGTCTCCGGGCTCGGTCCGCCGAAAACGAGGTGGGCTCCGCCTCCGGTGCCGACTTCCCGCCCGTTGAACTGGAGCTTCCGGGCGCAAAGCCCGACGTCCGCCGCGGCGAGGTAGAGCTCCTCGATCTGCCGGTCGTAGTCGGTCCACGTCGCGCAGGGGGCGAGGTTGACCTCGATCACGCCCGGGTCGGAGGCGAAGCCGATGGTGGGCAGGAGCGCGTGGTCGGTGGGGGGCGCGTAGCCGGCGAGCACGAGGCCCCGCAGGCCGCACTCGACCGCGGCCTCCTCGATCGCGCGCAGCAGCGCGATGTAGCCGTCGTGAAGGAGCGGGGGGACAAACACCGTGACCGATCCGTCCAGCAGCTCCGCCGTCAGGGCGCGCCGGAGGCGCTCTTCGGAGAGGCGCGCGAGCGGAAGACGCAGGCCGGCGAGGCTGTCGCCGGGGAGCAGCGGCACCGGGCCGCCTTCCAATTCGGGGCCCCAGTCGTCGCCCCGCCACGGGCTGCGGCCCGCGGGCTCGGGCTCATGATCGAGGGGCAACACCCAACCGGCCGGCGAGGCGGCTTCGTCCGCGGCCACGAGGGGCAGGGCGAAGCCCGGGGGCAGATCGAGGCGGCGGAGCAGGGCCTCGATCAGCCGCGTGGTGTCGGCGAGGCTGTGGTCGCCGGGTTCACCGTCGGTTTTGAGGAGGCCGGGATCCCGCCAGAGCGCTGCCTGCGGCCGGCCGGCCGCGTCGTGCTCGGGGAGCCACTGGAGCAGCAGCGCCCAGCGCGGCAGGGGCTCGCCGGGGTAGTGTTTGCCGGAAGTCTGGAGGAGCACCGAGCCGGGGCGGCAGTGGTCGACGAGCGCGCGGGCGAAGCGGCGGGCGTAGCCGAGTTTGGTCGGTCCGAGGGCGGCCGTGGACCATTCGGCCCCCTCGGGGCGGAGCGGCACGAAAGTCGGCTCCCCGCCCATGGTGAGAACGACCCCGTGGCGGGTGAGCAGGTCCTCGGTCGCGAGGGCGGCGGAGTGGAGTTCGGTGTTTGGGACGAGGCCGGTGGGGGGCATGGCGAAACGGGGAGGTGGGCGGCTCAAATCTGGCTTTGCGACTGGGATTGGGGCTGGACCAAACCCGCGTCGACGCGTTCGACGAGCACGTCGGTGAAGAGCCGGGAGCTGGCGGGTGGCGAGGAGTAGATGCCGCCCTGGAGGGGATTGACCGCCTCGGCCTGCGCGGCGTGGGCCACGGGGATGAAGTTTTCGTCGCACCAGATGCCGTGGGTGGGGTCGAGACCGCGCCAGCCGGCGCCGGGCAGGTACACCTCGATCCAGGCGTGCATGGCCCCGGCGGTGCGCTGGTCGTCGCCGGACGGCGCGTACAGGTAGCCGCTGACGAAGCGCGCGGCCAGTCCCAGGGTGCGAACCATCTCCATCATGAGCACGGCGTAGTCCCGGCAGGCCCCGCCGCCCAGATCCAGCGTCTGCCTGGAGGGCTGGATGCCCCGTTCCTCGCGCCGGGTGTATTGAAGGGTTTGATACAGGAGGGTGGTCAAGGCGCCGAGGAAGGGCACGGTCTCGGTCGGGCGATCGACGAAGTGTTCGTCGAGCCAGGCGCGGAGGCGGGCCTGCGTGTCGTCAAAGGGGGGGGCGAGGTAGGGACCGAGGGCGAAGTCGAAAACGGGCTCGTAGGTGAAGGGGAAGGGTACGGCGTAGGGCTTCAGGATAAAGTCGAAGGGGTTGGTGAAGAAACGCTCGACCTCGAACTCCGAGCGGATGTTGAGCGAGGTGGCTCGTTCCCAAAAATGGGCCCAGGCGAAGTTGTTGTCATGGGGGTCGCGGACGTGGCTGAGTTTTGCCTCCGGTTGCACGACGAGGCGGTGATAGTGGAGGCGCAGCTCGGCGGATTCCCGCGGGCGGAGATAGAGGATGTGCGGCCCGAAGCCGACCTCCCGGTCATATTCGTAGCGGGTGAGGTGCGAGACGCGGAGCTTCATGAGTGGGGCGGAGTTTAGCACGCGGCTTGCCAATGCAAGCGTGGGCGGGTGAGGTCGTACCCGGGACGATGCAGCCGAACGACGTTAATCTCTACCTGGTGGGCTTCATGGGGACGGGGAAAACCACGGTCTCGCGCATCGTGGCCGCCCGGCTCGGGCACCGGTGGCTGGACAGCGACCACGAGATCGAGCGGACGCAGGGGCGCTCGATCCCGGATATTTTCGCCAGCGAGGGAGAGGCGGCGTTTCGCGCGATGGAGCGGGAGTTTATCGTCGGCGGTCACCCGGCCGAGCGCACGGTGGTGGCCTGCGGCGGGGGCTTGGTGGTGCAGGACGGCATGCTCGCGGAGTTGCGCAAGCGCGGCGTGATCGTCTGCTTGCACGCGACCGTCGAGACCATCCTGCGCCGGACGGCGGGCAACCGGCAGCGGCCCCTGCTCAATGTCGAGGATCCGGAGAAGCGAATCCGCGATCTCTACGCGGTGCGTGACCCGATTTACCGTCGCTCGGGCAGCGTGATTTTGACCGACAACCGGCCGCAGATCGAGGTGGTGCAGCACGTCTTGCGGGTTTATCGGCGGGACGCCGAGGACTTTCTCCGGGCGCGCGGCTTATGGAAGCGGGATGCCGGCGCCCTGGGCCGGCGCTGACCTAGATCGCCGGCCGATGGAACCGATCGATGCGGTGCAGGCGGGGCGGGACCGGGTGGAGCGCGTGCGGGGGCGTCTGCGGGCGCTGGGCTTTGACGTGGTGCGCTTCGTCCGGGCCGAGCCGGCCTTCGGAGCCGGGCTGCGTGAGTGGCTGGATGCGGGCCATCACGCCGATATGGCCTGGTTGGAGCGCGGGGCGGAGAAAAGGGGCGCGCCCGAGCTCGTCTTGCCGGGCGTGCGATCCTTGGTGCTGCTCGGGATAAACTACGGTGCCAGAGTACAAGAAAAGCCGGGTGATCCGTTGGGAGAAAGGTCTGTCGTCCCGAACCGCGCGGACACCGGGGACGGTCCGTCCGGGCCGGCCTCGGTGTCCGCCGGACCGGCCCGGGCGATCTGGGCGCGCTACGCCTTGTATTCAGATTATCATGACACAATAAAGCCGGGTCTGATCGCCGCGGGCCGGGTCCTGGAGGAGGAGTGTGGGCTGGGGCCCGGCGACCACCGTCACTATGTGGACACCGGACCGGTGCTGGAGCGCGGCTGGGCGGCGCGAGCGGGGGTCGGCTTCACCGGCAAGAACGCGATGCTGATCTCGCGCGATTTCGGAAACTGGCTTTTTCTCGCCTGTATTCTGGTACGGGCGGAGTTCCCGGCGGACCCTCCGCTGCCAGGGCGGGAGCCCGAGGGCACGCACGCCGGTCGGCTCTGCGGCAAGTGCACGCGTTGTTTGGATGCGTGCCCGACCCGTGCTTTCGCCGGCCCCGGCGTGGTCGATGCGAGGCGCTGCATTTCCTACCACACGATCGAGAACCGGGGCTTTATCCCGCGCGAACTGCGCGCGGGCATCGGCGACCGGATCTACGGGTGTGATATCTGCGCCGAGGTTTGCCCGTGGAATCGTTTCGCTCAGGCCAGCCGCTCGGTCCTGCTCGATCCTCGGCCCGGGATCGCCGGACTCAGCCTGGGGGAGATCCTCGCGCTCAGCCCGGAGCGCTTTGCCGCCGTCTTTCGCGGGACCGCGATCAAGCGGGTAAAGCTCGCGGGTTTGCTGCGCAACGCGTGCGTGGTCGCGGGTAATCTCGGGGCGGTCGAATGCGTGCCTCGATTGGCTGAACTGGCCGATCCGGACCGCGGCCCCGAGACGGCCCCGCCCCTGGTGCGTGGGCACGCGGTATGGGCGCTCGAGCGGCTCGGTCAGCAGGCGTACCTCGCCGCGATTCGTGCCCGCGAGACGGACCCGATGGTGCTCCTCGAGTACCCGGAAAACTGCCTGAGTACGTAGTTGCACCGCGCCCTGACGCGCGGGTCCCGGAGAACCCGCCCGAGCGCGGGCGATTCGTTATTCGCTGAAAATCGGGAATTTAAACTGCCACGAATTTACATCTTTTTCGGTGGGCTGAGCACTTTTGATTTGAGGAAGAAGAAATGCTTACTCACTCGTAGCGCCCCGTTACGTGTTTTTTCGGATGATGATCACGTTATCACTGCCGCGCTCTTCAGGGCCCTCGTCGCATGGCGAGGTAGCCATCGGCACGAGCGTGGTTTTTGAAGCCCAGGCGGCGGTAAAGGCGGGCGGCAGCGGGATTGTCTTCCCGCACGCTCAGGGTGAGCGGGAGTTTGTTGACGCCGGCTTCTTCGATCCAGCCGCGCAGGAGTGCCGAGCCGATTCCTTGCCGGCGAAATGCGGGCAAGAGCTCCATGCCGACGACGCGGAGTTCGGTGGCCGAGCGCCACAGGATGACGGCGCCCGCGTCGATCGCCTCGACCACGATGATAAAGGTCTCGGCTCCGGGGAATCTCGCGGCGTAGTCGCGCTGCCGGGCGTGGAATTGCTCGCGGACAAAGTCCTCGACCTGGATCGCGGACCATCCGCTGCGGGCCATCTCCTGCGCCCGCGTGTCGGCGTAGAGCCGCAGGCGAAATGTCTCGTCGGGCGGCGCGGCCGGACGGAGGGAGTAGCGCGGCGGAGTTTTGCTAAGGGGCGGCGGCACGGTGGGCGGGAGATGTGCGCCCGCGGCCCTGGAATCCGCAACCCCCAAACCCGTTCTACCCTTTGGGCTGCATCCCTTTTCGTCGGTCCTCCAAGCCGGCGATCTTTGAACCAAGAACTCGTTTCCAATCCCCCCAGTTTATGTCCGAACCCTTCCTCGGTGAGATTCGCATGGTCGGCTTTAACTACGCTCCGCGTGGTTGGGCTCTCTGCAATGGCCAGATCATGGCCATCGCGCAAAACAGCGCCCTTTTCGCGCTCCTGGGCACCACCTTCGGGGGCGATGGCCGATCGACGTTCGGTCTGCCCAACCTGCAGGGTCGGGTGCCCGTGAACCAAGGGCAGTCGCCGGGCACTTCGCAGTATGCGATGGGGCAGACGAGCGGGACCGAAACCGTGACACTCACCCAGGCGCAGTTACCCGCTCACACCCATCCGGCGCAGCTGGCTCCGGGCGCGATCAGTGTGAACGTGGCGGCGGCGGCGACGTCCGCCACCGCGCTCAGTCCGGTGGGCAACATCCCGGCGCAGGCCCAAGTGCCGGGTCGTGAAGCGGTGGCGGTCGACTCCTACGCCGCGCCCGCCGCCGCGACGGGGCAACTCGGGGGCGTCACGGTCACGGGTGCCGGTCAGGTAAATGTCGGTCTCGCCGGCGGCTCTTCCCCCTTCGGCGTCGTGCAGCCCTATCAAGTGGTCAACTTCATCATCGCGACCGAGGGCATCTTCCCCTCGCGCCCCTAGTGGGACGGAGCCGCCCTGACTGCCTCGCGTCGGCGATCGTGCCTCGGGCCATCGCCGGCGCCGCCGGCCCCTTCTCGTCTCTCCCCTTCGCGTCCTCCTCAGCCTTCCGCTTCTTCCATGACGTTTTCTCGATTCATCCGCCACGCGGCTCTGCTCGGTTTGGCGCTGCTCGCGAGTGGTCGCCTCAGGGCTTTGCCCAGCGGTACTCAGACTGTGCTCACTACGTCCGGGTTTTCGGATACGGGCGCCACGCTCGTCGGCCCGGCTCCGGACAACGACTTTTTGCTCAGCGCGCGCAACGAGGATACGAGCGCGGCCTTGTCCTTAAACATCGCCTCGGCGGGGAACGGCCAGGGGGCCTTCATCACCGGCGCCTCAGGGGTCACCTATGCCTCCATCAGCGTCGCGGCCAACACCACCACGCTCTCCACTTTTGAGCTGACCGGGTTGGTCTTCGACGAGTTCATCACCAATAACAACTACCAGATCACGGTGATCGGCACTCGGGCCGACAACAGCACGATCTCCTCCGACACGGCCGTGGGCACCGGCACCGGAGGCAGCAGCGGAGGGGGCAGCGGCCCCGACACCTATACGGTGAATCTGGGGAATTTTGCCGGCGTGCAGATCAAATCCTTCACCGTGATTGTGGACGGACGAATCAATGGCCGGCCGGGAATCAGCTCCGCCACCGTGGTCGGCGATTTTTCGTTGGTGTCTTTCTCCGTGGCCAATGCCCAGGCGCCGGACACCTCGCCGCCGAGCGTCGTCGGTATCACCTCTTCGACCGCGAACGGCGCCTACAAGGCCGGTGACCTGATCAGCATCCAGGTGGCCTTGACCGAAAGCGTGACCGTGACGGGCACTCCGCAGCTCACGCTGGAGACGGGGACGGTGGACCGGGTCGTGAACTATGCGAGCGGCTCCGGCACGAGCGTATTGACCTTTAACTACACCGTGCAGGCGGGCGACAGCGCATCCGATCTCGACTACGCCTCGACCAGCGCCTTGGCGTTGAACTCCGGCTCGATCCGGGACGCCGCGTCGAACAACGCCCTCCTGACTTTGCCCACCCCCGGGGCCTCCGGTTCCTTGTCCGCCAACAAGGCGATCGTCGTCGATACCACGGCTCCGTCGGTTTCGATCGGCGCTCCCTCCTCGAGCCTCACTCGGGCCGGCCCGGTCACCTTCACGGTGAGCTACTCCGATGCGCAGCTCGGCGGCGTGACCCTGGGAGCCGGGGATATCACCCTCGTCTCGACCGGCAGCGCCACCGCCTCGGTGGGCGTCTCCGGCTCGGGCGGTACCCGCACCGTCACGCTTTCCTCGATCACCGGCGATGGCACCTTGCGCATCTCGCTGGGGGCGGCGACCGCCCTCGACACGGCGGGCAACTTCGCCGCCTCGGCCGGGCCTTCCTCATCCATCACGGTGGACAACACCGCGCCGGTCGTGACCAGCCCGACGACCGCGAGCGGCACGTTCAACACCGCTTTCAACTACACCGTGACCGCGATCGGTGTGCCGGTGAGCTACGGAGCCAGCGGCCTGCCGTCCGGCCTCACGATCGACCCGGGCAGCGGAGCCATCAGTGGCACGCCGATCCAAGCGGGCAGCTTTTCCGTGACCCTCAGCGCCACCGATTTTGTGGGCAATGTCGGCACCGCCCTGCTCGACCTCAGCATCGCGAAGGCCGCCGCCACCGTCACGCTGATCGGGCTCGCCCAGACCTACGACGGCACGGCCCGGATGGTCGGCGCCACGACCAACCCCGGCGGCCTCACGGTCAACCTGACCTATGCCGGCTCTCCCACGGCCCCGACCGCCGCCGGCACCTACGCCATCGTGGGCACGATCGATGACGCCGGCTACCAGGGTCTCGCGAGCGGCACCCTCGAGGTCGCAAAGGCGACGCTCACCGTCACGGCCGACGCCAAGACCAGACCTTACGGCGTCAGTAATCCGGCGCTCAGCGCCAGCTTCAGCGGCTTCGCCCTCGGTGACAACGCGGGCAACTCCGTCACCGGTGCTCCGACCCTTTCGACCACCGCGGTCGAGGCCAGCGCTCCCGGTCCCTATGCCATCAGCATCGCTCTCGGCAGCCTGGCGGCGACCAACTACGATTTTACCCTGAACGACGGCACCCTCACCGTCCGCCTGGTTGAGTTTGCCGACTGGCAGGAGCAGCACTTCACGCCCTCCGAGTTGCTGGACGCCGGCGTCAGCGGCGCCGCGGCCGATCCCGATCTCGATGGGGTGAACAATCTGCGCGAGTACGCCTTTGGCACGGATCCGAACAACCTGGCCGACGGCCCCGCCGCTCTCGTCTACACCGGCTCGGTCCTCGGGGGTGGCAGCCTCGATGCGGTCGGGCAACCGCGAGCGCTCGTCGAGGTCACCGGCGGCGCCACCCTCTCTCGCGTGCTCTTTATCCGCCGGGTCCCCGCCTTCACCGGCGATCTCGACTACACCGTCCAGTTCACGTCCAACCTGAGCACCTGGGTCGACAGCGCCGCGGCGCCCACCGTGCTCGCCACCGATGGAGCCCACGAGGTCGTCGTGATCCCCTACCAGCTCGTCACCGGCGGACGCAAAACCCGCGCCTTCCGCGTCGTGCCGGAGCTCGTGCCCTGAGCCCCGTCGTCCGCCCATTTTTTTCGCACCATGAAATCTCCCCTCCGTCTCTGCGGCCTGGCCCTGCTCGGCACGCTTCCCGCCACGGCCGCGGTCGTCTATGTCGACATCAGCGCCGTCTCGATCCCGAACACCATCGAGGGTGTTTATCTGAACATTCTCACCGGGACGACGAGCACCGACCTCGATCAAGCCACCTTCAACTCCGGCCCTTGGATCAACCTCTTCCTTGGCGGCACCGGGATCTCGAGCAGCGAGCTGCTGCGCCCGTGGGCCAGCACCGGCTCCTACGATGCCAACAGCGATTACTTCGTGAATCTCGCCCCGGGCACCACCGTGGATGCCGCCGGTCTGTTCGTCACGGGGGAGAGCGTCTCGGTCGGGCATGTCGGTGGCGCGGGCAACCAGTTCCAAAGCGGAGTCACCGGATTTCTCGCTTTCGCGTATCAAGCGAGCGTGGGGGCGGGCACGTCCTACGGCTGGCTGAGCTTTGCCCCGAACGCGTCCGGTCCCGGCAGCAGCACCGGTTTGGCCTACTCCGACACCCCGGGCGAATCGCTGGTGATCAATGCGATCCCCGAGCCGGCGAGCTTCGCCGTGCTGGCGGGCCTGGTCGGTCTCGCGGCCGTTTTGGGCCGTCGCTCCGGCCACCGGGTCCGAGTTTGGCCCTCCACTTGACTTGCCGGATGCTCCGCATCCGGTTCCACAGCGCCGCCGCCTTACCCCCTTTGGGCGGCGGCGCCCCGTTCTTAGTTCAGCTTGTTTCCAGCTTCCCCGCCATGCCCAGCACGCTCACTACGCCGGCGGTTTCGACCTCGCCGCACAGTCTCCGTCTGCTCTGCCGCTTCGATGTGGATCGCCTCCGCGCCGATTTGGCCCGCCTCCCCGCCTCCGAATTTCGCCCGCATTTCAGGACGGGCTTGTACGAGGGTGATTGGAGCGTCCTGCCCCTTCGCTCGCTGGGGGGAGTGGTCGATCCCGCTCGGGCGTCTTATACCTCGCTGGACTTTGAGGATTTGCCGGTCCTGGCCCTCTGTCCGTACGTCGAGGAGGTGCTGGACTACTTCCGGTGTCCGAAGCTCTCCGTGCGTTTTCTCCGCGTGCCGGCCGGCGCGCGGGTGAAGGAGCATCGGGACCATAATCTCTCCCTTGAGGATGGCACCTTGCGGCTGCATATCCCCGTGACGGCGAATCCCGAGATGCGTTTTATCGTCGCGGGCCGCCGCCAGCGGATGGCCCCGGGAGAATGTTGGTACCACGATTTCACCCAACCTCACAGCCTGCGCAATGCGGGGACAAACGAGCGGGTGCATCTCGTGCTCGACTGTGTGGTCAACGATTGGCTGCGGGCCGAGGTCCTGCGCGCCGCTCCCGCCGCGCGCGTCGAGGCGGTGAGCGTGGGCTGATGTGGGCGTGGGTCCGGTTCCGTCGCCGGAGGGCGATCGCCCGGCCCCGCTCACGCCAGGACGATTTTGGCGGCCCGCAGTCCTTGCGCGGGATCGGTCGATTCTCGCACCGAGCCATCCGGAGCGAGCACGATGCGGGCGGCCGTGAGAGCGGAGACGGCCCAGCCGTCGGCTTTGTCGCGCTCGATCTGGTGGAGGGTGGTCTGGTTAAAGTCGGCGGCGCCGTCTTCGAGGATGAGGTAGCGGTTCATGAGGCGAAGTCGCGTCAGAGCGAGTATTGGGCGGCGAGTTGCTGAAGGGCTTGGAGGCGGGCG
>JBILUB010000157.1:0-6251 GCA_044371245.1 Opitutaceae bacterium | reverse complement strand
GCCGCGGACCTTTTCCAGGATCAGGTGCGCTTCCTCGCGGAGGACGGCGGCATCCGGGTCGTCATCCTGCGGATGAAAAACGCCCGGCACCTTGACGCCACCTCCGTCATGTCGCTGCTGCAGCTCCAGGAATCGTTGACCAAAAAAGGGCGCCATCTCCTCGTCAGCGGGATCAACCCCGACGTGGAGCGGGTGCTCCGGCGCAGTGGCGCCTGGGAGAAACTCGGGCCGGAAAACATCTTTCCGGCCGAGGCAAACCTCACGATGAGCACGAAACGTGCGTTGCAGCGGGCGAAGAAGCTGCTCGCCGCCGAGGGCGCCTCGGGCAAGGCGGACGTGCGAATTTTCTACGATCGGAAGCGGGCCGAAGATCAGGCCGCGACGGGCGGCGCCGCGGCCTCCGAGCACGTGGCCGACTACGAAATCTGATCGCGGGCCAGTCCATTCGGGGGGCGGTGGCGGGCGCGGGATCAACCCACGCGGGTCGGTATCGGGATGCTCGCGTGTGAGCTGCGAAGGGCCTTTGGTTAAAAAGGTCTTAAGTCGTCGCCTTGGCGCGGATTTTCCCTCAAGAACGAAGCGCGCCACCCCGCCCCTCCCGCATGAGCGATTCCGCCGCCTCCACCGTAGTCCTGGTCTCTCCGCAAAGGCTGGGCTTTGGCGCGGGCATCGAAGTGGGTGCCTGGCTCGAGGCCCGGCGCTGCGGCTTGCGACTCGTGGTGGAGCTCCTGCCCACGGCCAAACCGGGCGAAGCGTGGAATGCTTGTCCGGAAACAACCCTGCGCTGGCTGCGACGCGGACGTTTCGCCGGCTGCATCTTTGTGTACCCGCACGCCCGTTTGGTCGAGCTCGGGCGCGAGTTACGCGCCCGTGGCCAGGCGGTCGCCTTGCTCGCGTATGCCGACCCCCAGGTGCCGCACGTGACGAGTGACGGAGCCGGAGCGATGGCGGATGCGGTCGCGCGCTTCGCGGCGGCGGGCCGCCGCCGGATCGCGTTCATGGCGGGTCCCTCGTCTCATCCCGAGGCCGTGGCCCGGCAAAAGGCGTGGAGCGACGGGCTCCTCCGCGCGGGACTCGAGCAGGATCCCGCGCTGCGCATCCCGGCTGAGTTTGACGAACTGCACGCGCGGCGCTCGCTCCGCTCCGCGTTGCAGGCCGGACTGGAATTTGACGCGGTGTTGGCGGCCAATGATTTTTCCGGATTCGGCGCCCAGCACGCCCTGGCCGAGCGCGGGCTCGGCCCCGATCAGGTGCCCGTCATCGGTTACGACGATCACATCGAGGCCCGGCACCGCAGCGTGCCGCTCGCCTCCTACCGTTTTTCGCCCCACCGCATGGGGCGCGAGGCGATGCGTTTGGTCGCGGAGCAGATCTCGGGCAAAGGGGCGCACGAGAACCTCACCGCCCTGGTGCCGACCCAGTTCGTCTGGCGCGCCTCGGCCGGGCCGGTGGTTGACGATACCGTCGCGCCGGTGAGCGCGGCCGGGGAATCGGCCTTCGAGGCGCGGGTGCTGACCCATCTGCGGGCCGGACCGGGTTTGATCGAGGAGGCCTTTGCGCACGATTTTGTGCGTGGACTGCGCCATGCGGCCACCAGCGCCAATCTCGGCCCCTTTCTCGGGCGCTTGTTGCCCGAGCTCCGGCAGGCCGGCGCGGCGGCCGAGTTTGGCCGGGAGCTGGCGCGCCTCGTCCGGCCTCTCGCGCTGTCGGGTATGGTGGACGCCCGGGTGGCCGCCGACCTCGCGGCCGCCGAACGGGTCGCCGGCCACATGGCGGAGTTGGAGGCGGCGGAGCGGCTCGGCGCCTTGGAGGCGGACCATCGGGTGGCGGCCGATCTGCGCTGGATGCTGGCCGATCGCTCCCCCGACAACGCCGAGATCGCCCAGGTGGTGATCGGCCGCCTGATCCGCTCCGGCGGGCGCGCGCCCGCCCTGTGGCTGAGAGGCCCCGACGACGCGGTGGAGGCCTTCGAGTGGGATCCCGAGTCGAACGTGGTGCAGCGTCGTCCGGAGTGGTCTCGGGAGGATGTCATGCTGGAGGCCTTTTGCGCGCGCCATCCCGACGAATCGGTCGTGGTGCTCGCGATCGAGGAGGATGGAGCGCGGCACGGGGCCGTCTTTTTGGCGGGGAACCTCGACCACGCCCTTTCGCTCGGCGAGTTTCGCCGTGAGCTGGCGCATCAGTGCCATGGTCTGCGGCTGCGCCGGGCGCTGGTCTCGGCGCGCGAGGCGGCCGAGGCGGCCAATCGGGCGAAGAGCGAGTTTCTGGCCAACATGAGCCATGAGATCCGCACCCCGATGAACGGCATCGTCGGCATGACGGAGCTGGCGCTGGACCTGGCGGTGCACGCCGATCAGCGCGATTTCCTGAAGACCGCGATCACCTCGGCCGACGGTCTGCTCGCGATCCTCAACGACATCCTCGATCTCTCGAAAATCGAGGCGGGCAAGATGGAGCTCGAGCACGTGCCGGTCAGTCTCTCGGAGCTTTTCGCCGCCACGCTCGAGCCCCTCGGGGCCAGGGCGGCGGCGAAAGGGCTCGAACTTGCCTGCCGCCTCGCCCCCGATCTGCCGCCCGCGGTGCGCGGCGATCCGGTGCGGCTCCGTCAGGTGCTGACCAACCTCGTCGCCAACGCGATCAAGTTCACCGAACGGGGGGAAGTCTTTGTCGCCGCCGAGGCCGGACTCGGGCCCGACGGCGCGCGCGAGTTGCGGGTCGCGGTGCGGGATACCGGAGTGGGAATCCCGCGGGAGAAAATCGGGCGTCTCTTCTCCGCTTTCTCCCAGGCGGACGCTTCGATCACCCGCCGTTTCGGCGGGACGGGGCTGGGTCTGTCGATCTCTTCCAGTCTGGTGCTGCGCATGGGCGGGCGTATCGAGGTGACCAGCGAGGAGGGCCGGGGGAGCGAGTTTTTGGTCCGCCTGCCCATGGAAGAGTCGTCCGAGCCGGCGAAGGTGACGCTTGGCGGGGAGCCGGCACTGCGGGGCCGGCTATGCATCGTGGTCGACGACCACCGTACGAACCGGATCATCCTCGACGAGCTGCTGCGCAGCTGGGGTGCGCGTGTGTTGTTGGCCGAGAACAGCGCGGAGGGGCTGGATCGGGCGCGCGAGAGTCTGGTCGGAGGGGAGGATCTGGCGCTCGCACTGGTGGACAACGTGATGCCGGCACAGGATGGCTTCGCGTTTATCGAAGGTTTGCGACTTCTGCCCCGCGGGGGAGAGGTGCCGGTCCTGCTCGTCTCCTCCAGCGACCACAAGGAGGACATCCTGCGCGCGCGCGGTCTGAGCGTGCCTTGGCTGCGAAAGCCCATCTTCCGGGATCATCTGCGCCGAATTCTCGCGGATCTGCTGCCTGAATCGGATCGCCAGGCCGCCGAGGCGCCCGCGCCGGCGAGCACGCTCCCGAACGATGAAATTTTGCTGGTGGAGGACAACCCGGTGAACCGGCGCATCGCGGGGGAGATGCTGCGCAAGCTGGGTTGCGCGGTGATCACAGCCGAGGACGGGGCCCAGGGTCTCGAGCGGTGGCGCGAGCGGCGGCCGAGGCTGGTGTTGATGGATGTGCAGATGCCGGGCTTGGACGGACTCGAAGCAACCCGGCGTCTTCGCATGGAAGAGGAAGCCGAGGCCGCGGCGGGCCGGAAGCGTACCCGCACGGTGGTGGTCGCGCTCACGGCCTGCGCGATGGAGGGCGACGCTCAGCGCTGCGCCGAGGCCGGCATGGATCTGTACCTGACGAAACCTCTCCGGCAGGAGAGGCTGCGCGAGATTCTGCTGGAAGGCTGGTCGCGAGCGGAGACCAGGCAGGCGGGCGCGGTGTAGTAAGAAACAAACGCCCGAAGTCCGAGGGTTTTCGGGCCCTGATCCGGACCCGGACCGCTGCGTGCCTGGCTCAGGCCAGGGGGCGGGTCGCGCCGGTGGTCGAGGACCGCAGCAAGAGCTGCGCCGGCGGGGCGGTGTGGATGGCGAGGGGGATCGGCGTGCCCGCGGCCGCCGCCGCGATGAGCTGGCCGGCGAGGCGACCTTGCGGCTCGATCGGGAGAACGACGGTGCTCACCGGCACGGCCCACGGGGCCTCGGGAAGGGCGTCGTTGTCGAAACCGCTCACGAGGACCTCGCGACCGACCGTGAGCCCGGTGCCGTGCAGCGCTTCAGAAACGGCAAAAGCGCGCTCGTCGTTCATGCAGACGAGGCCGGCGGGGTGGGGAGCTGCGCGCAGGGCGGCGAGCAGCTCGGCGAGGGATTGGCACTCGGTAAAGGGCAGACCGGCGGACTTGGCCGCGGCGCGGGCGCCGTTGGCCCGACGTTCACTGAAGAGCCGGGGCATGCCCCAGTAGAAGATCGCGCGGGCGCCCTGCGTGATCATGTGCTCGGCGAGTTGGCGGGCGGGCGTCTCGTCGTCCATGTGGACGATGGGCACGCCCAAGCCGACGAAGGGCACCGAGCGGCCGAGGACGGGTTTGCCGGTTTGAAGGGCGAGCGGGATCTGGTCGCGGCCCTCGTCGTGCAGCCAGAGATAAGCGTCACAAAGCTCGAGGTAGGGGGCGAGCGGGCCTGAATCGAGCCAGAGGAATCGCACGCCGGGGAGCGTGGCTTTGAGACCGAGCACGAACTGGTCAAAACGAGTAAAGTTGGCCCCGTAGAGGCCGAGGGTGCGAAGGGGTGCGGCGGACATGGGAAAAGAAACGTGGACCCAAACGCAGCGAACGCGGGCGGGCGAGATTTCTTCCGCCGCGCGGGAAGGGTTTTTGCCGGGCGGCGGCCGCGGACGCAATCTAGGGCCCGATGCGCAAGCGGAGGAAGTGCCTGCCGGCCGCCGGTGAGTTCGGGAGCGTCCAGCGCAGCTCGATCAGTCCGCTGGCGTGGTCGCGCGCCAGGTCGGGAGGCGCGGGATGATCCGTCCAGGTGGCGAGATCGGTGGATCGTTGCAGCACGTATCGTAAGCCCGGGTCCGGGTCCGGCAGGCTGAAGGTGACGGTGCGGGGGCCGCCGCCCGCCGGCCACCACTCCGAGCGGATCGAGGGGACCGGGCCCGAGTCCGGGCGCAGGGGGTGGAGGCCGAGGGCGCGTTCCAGGGCGTTGCCCAGGCCGTCCCCGTCCGGGTCGGCGGCGGGCTCGCGAGCGGCGGCGCCGAGTGTAGTGGGCCAATCGATACGATCGACCCAGGCGGCGTACGAGGTGGGGCGGGAGGCGAGGCGAGTGCGATGGGTGGACCAGTCGCCGAGGGGCCACATCGACTCGCCCCACGCGATCATGCGCTCGATCGAGGCGAGGGGTACGCCGGCATCGATGTAGTGCCGGACGGCCGCGTGATAGACATCCGCCCAGAGTTGACGGTGATGGGCGGCTTGGAGGCTGTTGACCAGAGGCTTGGGGACGTAGTCGGCGGGTTCCCAGGCTTCGTCGGTGTCGAGGCCGCGGGGCCAGGCCGCGGTCGGGACGGCGGCGACGGCGTCCAACCAGGTGTCGAGGCCGGCGCCGAGGACGCGGGCGCGATCCCAGGGCTCGAGGGCATCAAAAACCGAGTAGGCGATCCAGCGTCCGGGATGGGCCTGGCGGATGAGCGCGGCCGGATGCCGGGGGGCGCCGCTCGCCGTGCTGTTGCCGGGTCCGGAGAAGGATTGGACGAGCTTGGCCCAGGTCTGAAGCGCGCGGTAGGGCTGGGCGGGGCCGCCGCGGAGCTGGAGGTCGTTGATGTGATTCGGCTGGTAGTTCCAGTCGACGGGGCGGATCGCGATGCCGGAGCGGTGGCCGGAGTTGAGCGTCATCTGCAACTGGTACCAGGCGGTCGAGGCGAATTTGCCCGTGAGCGAGGTTTGGTGGGTGAAGCGTTCCTTGTTCTCCGTGGAGAGATGGGGTGCGAGGTCGAAGACGGAGCGCGCGAGGCCCGGCCATGCGCGGACTTCACCTTTGGCGCCGTAGAGGTCGGGGGCGCGGTCCTCGAGCCCATGGCGTTGGAGCAGGGCCCAGAGTTTGATGACCGTCCAATGACGCAGGGAACGCGTGGCCTGTTCGGCGCTGATGCCGGGGGGCAGGCGTTCCAGTCCGGCCCGATAGCGTAGGTCGAGAAAGTAGATGATGCCGGCGTTCACGAACGCGTCGATGAGTGTGCCGAGCCGACCCTGCGCCACGAGGGTGTTCGGGCCGGTTTTCTCGAGCGCCTGTTGAAGGGCGCGGTAATGCCCCATCAGATCACCGCGGGTATCGCCGTCGGAGGGATCGATAAGGCTGTCGGTGAAAAAGGCGCCC
>JBILUB010000228.1:0-4528 GCA_044371245.1 Opitutaceae bacterium | reverse complement strand
AGACTCTGCGCGCCCTCGTCGCCCGCAGCTACACGACCTTTTCCCACCCGGACATCGCGCCGGTCGTGCAGCTCGACGAGCGCACCTTCGTGCTCGAGCTCTTCCACGGCCCCACGCTCGCCTTCAAGGATTTCGCCCTCCAACTGCTCGGCAACCTCTACGGCCACCAGTGCGCGACCCGTGGCCAGTCGATCAACGTCCTCGGCGCCACCTCCGGCGACACCGGCTCGGCCGCCATCCACGGGCTGCTGGGCAAGCCCGGCACCGCCATCTTCATCCTCTACCCGGACGGCCGCACCTCGCCGCTGCAGGAGCGCCAGATGGCCTGCACCGGCGCGGACAACGTGCACGCCCTCGCGATCAACGGCTCCTTCGACGACGCCCAGGCCGCGCTGAAGGAGCTCTTCGCCGACCAGGAGTTTCGCCTTCGCCACCGCCTCAGCGCGGTCAACTCGATCAACCTCGCCCGCATCCTCGCCCAGTGCGTCTACTACCTCTGGGCCTGGCTGCGCCTGCCGGCGGACGTGCGAAACGAGACCGAGTTTGTCGTGCCCACCGGCAATTTTGGCAACGTGCTCGCGGGCTGGCTGCTCCAAAAGATGGGCGTGCCGCTGCACTCCTTCCGGGTGGCGACCAACCAGAACGACATCCTCCACCGCCTTTTCACCACCGGCGATTACCGCACCTCGACCGTCACGCCCTCGCTCGCGCCCTCGATGGACATCCAGGTGTCGAGCAACTTCGAGCGCTTCCTCTACTTCAGCGTGGGGCAAAATCCGGCCCGGGTCCGCGAGGTGATGGAGACCTTCAAGAAGACCGGCGCCTACGTGTTCGAGAACTTCGACCGCGACACCTTCACCGCCTCGCGCACCACCGACGCGGAGATACCCGAGATCATCCGCCGGGTGTATCAGGACTTTGGTTACATCGCCGATCCGCACACCGCCTGCGGCTTCAAGTCCCTCTCGAAAGAGCGTCCGAGCATCGTGCTGGCCACCGCCAGCCCGGCCAAGTTTCCCGACACGATCGTCTCCGCGATCGGGATCGAGCCCGTGCACCCGAGCTTGGAGGCCTTGAAGGCGAGGCCGCTGGTGAAGCACAAGTTGCCGGCGGATGCGGGCGCGATCCGCGCCTATCTGGATCTCCGCGCGGTCTGAGCCGGCGGAGCGGGCGGGTGCCGGACTTGCGCTCCGGCCGGTGCGGGCTCCTTTCCGCCGGATGAAACAGCCCGCCATCGTCTCCGCCGACGCGGTTTTGTACGAGCTGGGGACGCTGCGTCCGGGCGCGACGATGTGTCCCGGCGCGCTCGCTCGACGGCTCGGCAGCTCGCCGGCGCTGTTGCGGCCGGTGCTCGCGGGGCTCGCGGCCGGGGGTCGCGTGGCCATCACGCAGCGGGGCCGGCCGGCGGATCTGGCGCTGCTCGTGGGGCCCTACCGGGTGGCGCCCACCGGGCCGCAGGGTCCGGGGCGCCGTTGACGCGGAGGTGGTGGGTGGCGATTTTGCGGGCCATGCGTCATCGAGCACCCGTTTGTGCCGTGCTTTGTCTGTTTTTGGCCGCCTGCCAAAGCGCCCCGGCTCCGGTGGCGGCTCCGGCGCCGCGGCAGGAGGTCTTGCCATCGAACGCCGCGGAGGCGTGGGTCCGCTCGGAGCTGTTTTTCGGGCTCGCGCCGGCGGAGGCGGAGGGACTGGGCCTGGCGGCGGCGGAGGGAGTGTGGCGGTCCTTCATCGACGAGGTGGTGACTCCCCGTTTCCCCGATGGGTTCACCGTGCTGGAGGCTTATGGGCAGTGGCGGGCGGGCGTGGGTGCGGAGATCGTGCGGGAGCGCAGTCGGGTGTTGGTTATCCTGCATCGCGACACGCCCGAGCGAAGAGCGGATGTGGAGGCGATCCGCGCGGCGTATCGGGAGCGGACGGGCGAGCAGAGTGTGCTCGTCATCGAGGTGCCGGTGCGTGCGGCGCGGTTTTGACCGGTCTTTTCCGGGCGGAGCCGCCGCGCCGGGAGGCCGGGCGAGACGGGCGGGCGCACGCGGGCAAAAAAAAGGCCCGACCGGGAGCGGGTCGGGCTTTGGGGCGCGCGCGGCGGAGGCGGCGGAGGTTTTGTCTAGTTGCTGCCCGGCTTGGCTTGTTCCGGGGTCTTGGCGGAGGCGATCTTGGTGTCGGCCTCGACCTTGGCGGCTTCCTCTTCGTTATCCTTCGAGGCTTTTTTGAACTCGCTCATCGACTTGCCGAGACCTTTGGCCAACTCGGGGAGCTTTTTGGCGCCGAAGAGGAGGATGAGCACGGCGAGGATGATGAGCAGCTCGGGGCCACCGAGGCCGAAAATGCCGAGGACGGGTGCGGGGAGCGCGGTCATGATGGTCTCAAGGTGCTTTTCCGGTCCCGGGGAGTAAAGGGGAATAGAAGCGCGACGGGCGTGGGGCGGCGAGGGGCGCGCAAAAATCAGGGGAAGAGGCCGCGGGCCTGTTTGGCGTCGGCGACCCGCTGGATGCCGAGGGTCTGGGCGGCGAGGCGGCGGCTGAATTTATGGCGGGCGCGCTGGCGCTCCACGGCTTCCCGAGCTTGGTCGAGTTGGCGGAAGAGTTTTTCCAGGACCTCGTCGCGGGTCCAGTAGTAGTTCTCGAGGTTCTGGATCCACTCGAAGTAGGAAACGATCACGCCGCCGGCGTTGCAGAGCACGTCGGGGATGATTTCGAGGTCGGGGCGGTTCTCCTCCAGCCAGCGGTCGGCGGCGAAGGTGGTGGGGCCATTGGCGCCTTCCGCCAGGATGCGACAGCGCAGGCGAGGGGCGATCTCGGGGGTGATCACGCGCTCGAGGGCGGCGGGCACGAGCACGGTGCAATCGAGGGTGAGAAGTTGCTCGTTGGTGATGGCGTCGCCGCCGTCGAAGGCCGCGAGGTCGCGGGTGCTCGCGACGCAGGCGAGGGCCTTTTCCACATCGATCCCGCGGGGGTTGTGGTAACCTCCGGTGTGGTCGGAGATGGCGATGATGCGGGCGCCGCGACGGGCGAGGGCGCGGGCCGCCTCGCCTCCGACGTTGCCAAAGCCCTGGATCGCCACGGTGGCCTCGCCGAGGGGGATACGGAGATCCTCGAGGTAGCGAGCGACGAGATGTGCCACGCCGGCTCCGGTGGCCTCGCGGCGGCCTTGGGAGCCGCCGATGGCGAGCGGTTTGCCCGTGATGCATGCGGGCTCGAGGCGGCCGAGGTGGGTCGAGTAGGTGTCGACCATGTAGCCCATCAGCCGTTCGTTCGTGCCGAGGTCGGGCGCGGGCACGTCGACGTGCGGTCCGGCGAAGGGGATGAGCTCCTGCATGTAGCGGCGGGCGAGCTGCTCGAGCTCGCGTTCGGACAGGCGGGAGGGATCGACGATGACACCCCCTTTGGCGCCTCCGTAGGGCAGGCCGACGAGCGCGGTTTTCCAGCTCATCCACATGGCGAGCGCGGCGACCTCCCCGAGGCTGACTTCGGGGTGGAAACGGATGCCGCCTTTGGCGGGCCCGCTGGAGAGGTTGTGCTGCACGCGGTAGCCCTCAAAGAGCTGCACGGAGCCGTCGTCGCGGCGGACGGGGAGAGACATGACCACGGCGCGTCGGGGGTGTTTGACCCGGTCGCGCAGGGCGTCGGGCAGGTTGATGGCGTCGGCCGCGCGATCAAACTGCTTGCAGGCCATAAGATAGACCTCGGAGGTGTAGATCGGGGCGCTGGGGAGACGGGACATGCGCGTCGGGGGTGGGTGGGTGGCCTGAAGGGGAAAGGGAGTGCTCCGGCCCGGGAGCTAAGTCAGCGTAACTAGGATAATTCGTAATGCAGGTGTAAAGAGGTCGCCGCGGCGTTTTGTCGGGGCGGGTCCGGTGGTGGTCCGGGGTGGGAAGGAGCTGCTCCTTTGTGCTCGCGGGGCCGGAGTGCTCAGGTGGCACGCGGGGTGAAGGCCGCCCCGGCGTGGCGAGAAACCTAGCTCCGGCTGCGCCTGGGGCGCGGCGCGCCTAGCGCAGACGCAGGGAGTGGGTCTCGACCACTTGCTCGTCGGGGCCGATGAGCGCGAGGTAAACGAGGTAGTTGAAGGGGCGGCGCAAGACCCCGGGCGAAACGAAGGATTCGGGCGAAGCGGGAAGGAGGACGGTGAGGCGGGGCTGGGTGTCGGACCAGCGAGCCGTGATGCGGATCACGTCGGTCGCTTGTTTGGCCTTTTTCTCGTCGTAGAAGGTGACGCGCATCGTCACCCCTTCCGTCTCTACCCCGAGGAAGCCGCCGCCCGGGCGCGTGAGGACCACGCCGGGGATCACGGTCTCTTCGCCCGCGGCCGGGGGCGTGGAGGGGGTGCCCTGGGCGCGGGTGAGGGGCGATCCGCCGAGTCCGGCGAAAACCAGGGAGACGGCGAGGAGGGTGGAGGGGCGAAGGGGCGAGGGCATGGAGGCAGACTGCCGCCGGCGTCCCGGGCGGGCAAGCGCGCGCGGGGGAAAGCGCGCGTAAAAGCGAACCGGCGATGGTCTAAGGACGCGGAGGCGCGGCGCCGCGCAGGGCCTCGGCGC
>JBILUB010000137.1:0-6625 GCA_044371245.1 Opitutaceae bacterium | reverse complement strand
CACGGGAATAACAAATATTAGCAATACGTTCACCAACGCGATTGCCAGGCCGATAACCGCAATCGGATAGGTCATTGCCGACTTGATCTTCTTGGTCAGCTTCACGCTCGACTCGAAGTAGGAGGCCACCTTGGTCAAAATCTCGGCCAGGGCTCCAGATGCCTCACCGGCCTCCACCATCGAGATGAACAGGGAATTGAACGCCTTGGGATAAAGTTTCACCGCCGCGGAAAAAGCGCTACCTTGTGAAATCTCGATCCTTACATCGCGGATAATCACTCGAAAGACCGGATCTTCCGTCTGATCCTGCAAAGCCTCGAGACACTGCACCAAAGGCAACCCCGCACTCAGCAGAGACGAGAGTTGCTGGGTAAAAATCGCCAACTCCCCGAGCGGCAATTTGTAGTTTTTTGCCTTTTTCTCGTACGCCTTTTGCTTGGCGAGATTTTGCGAGGCGGCGAGTCCCGCCTTTTTTACCGGCTGGCTCAGGGGAGGTGGGGTACGAAGGGACGAGGCCGGGCCACTGGAGGCGCTGCGCGTCGATATGAAAGCCATGCGAAAACGATAAACCAATGACCTTCATCGGGCAAACCGATTCATCGCACCCGAGCGGCCTTTAACGTCGTCTTCGCAGATCCACTACGGCTAAACACTTATGGCGTAGGGCACAAAACATCGACATCGGATCGACCTCCATCGGCGCGACTCGACCATTACCCTGCCAAAAAACGATGATGGCCGCGCAGGCTTGACCCCGGCGCGTAGCATGGCCGAGCCTGTCCCGTGCTTAAGCGCGCGGCTGTAGTTTAGTGGTAAAACTCCACTCTTCCAAAGTGGTCTCGAGGGTTCGATTCCCTCCAGCCGCACCACTCTAGGATCTCTCGGCAAATCGGCCTCCGTCCCGCATCGACTGCGTGAGATGGCCCGCTGCTCCTCAGAAAACCCAGGCCCGCACGGCGCGCCGCTGAAGCACCGCTCGCGCAGCGACGCCCGACGCGCGACGCCCGCCTCGACAGCCATGTGCCGACCTTCACCAAGGCGCTTCGAGGGAAGAAAACTCGGCGCACTCTAGAGACCAAACCCGCACGGCCTACGCACAGCCGAGGCGGAGGCGGACCGGAGGCCCGTGCAGTCTCGGGCAACACCCGGCCAGCCCCTTTTCCTCACCGCACGGAGCGCGGCGCTCCCCGCCCCACCCCGCTTGGCTTTGAAGACAGCTTCTAATCCACCAAACACCCCCACGTCGCGGGCCGACCGGCGGAGAACTCCATCCGATCATGGAAGACGGTCTCGGGATTGCCCTCCGCCTGCGTTAGCCTGGCCCGGAGCAGTCGACGGTACGCCACCGGTGAAAAACCCGTGTGCTTGCGGAACACCCGGGAGAAATAACCCGCATCGGCAAATCCGCACGACCACGCGATCTCCGAGACCGTCAACGCCGGCCGACCGATGAGCTCCAGCGCGGCCCGGAGCCGCTGTCGTTGGATATAGTGGATCAAAGTCTCCCCCGTGTCCCGGTGGAAAACGTGCGAAAGGTGATCGGCGGAACAGCCGAGCCGGGCCGCCAAAAACGTGACATTCAGCGACACGTTACAGAGCTGCTCACGCACCAGCCACTTGATCTGAAAAACCCGCGCCGACTCCCGCATTAAATCCGGCGTTTCGCCCTGAGCCAGTTCGGCCAGCGTAGCAAACAACGCCAAACCCAGACCCCGGCTCGCCGCCTCCTTCAGCGTGCCGACGGGCTGCTGCACCTGCACCAAAAACTCCGCCAGCTCCACCAACCGGCGCAGGTCGGGGGTGGAGTAAAATCTCACCGGGTCGATCCCCGGACGTGCCGCCATGCAGTCACGCGCCACGTGCATGCTCACCGAGCACGCGTGAAAACCGACGACCAGGCACCGGAACATCGACGCCGCATCTCCCCCGCCGGAACCTTCCGTGGCGATCGACTCCCCGTGGGGCAGACCCGCTGGCAAGACCGCGACCTCTCCCGGCGATAACCGCATCGCGCCATCGACGAACCGGAACTCCGTGGCCCCTTGCACCTGCACAAAAATCTCCGGCCGAAAGTGATGATGCATCCCCTCGTGCCTCTGCAGGAGAAATCGAGGTGCCGGAATTCTCGGCCGCACCACTCCCCGCTCCATCCCCGCCACCGCGCGCACCAAAATCGCTCTGTATTCAACTTGCTGTGACACATCCGCCCAGGCGGAAACGGCCTCATCCAAAGGGGCTGGGTTTTGTCCGATCATTACCGGAATTGGAGCCAAGATGACGTTTGAAAGCAAACCCCTCCCCCCCACTTCCTACACGTCGCAAGTGTAGTCTATTCTCCGATACGCATCCCTGAGGTAAATCTCCGGATGGCGTGTCCGAAAAATCCCCGACTCCGCCCTAAACATGAAGATCTCACCTCCCACCCCTCGCACCGGAATGTCCGCGGTCCTCCTCGGGGCCGGGGCGCTCGCGCTCACCGCCTCCACGCCCGCTTTCGCGCAAACCAATCAGGAGCTCGACGCCATCCGCGCCGAGATGCGGGCCGCGGCCGAGGCCTACCAGGCCCGGATAACGGAGCTTGAAAGGCGCCTCTCAGCCGTCGAGGGCGGAGCCGGGGACGGCGCGGCGGCGCCCGCCGCCGGACCCGACCCGGCCATCGAACAAAGAATTGCGGCTCTCGAACGGGCCGATCGCGAGACCGCCGAAGCCTTGGAGGAAATCTTCGCGCCGGGCTTCGTGACGGATGGCCTGCCCGAGGACGTCACCCGAAACTTCGAGTTCCATGGGTATCTACGCGCTGGATACAGCATTAACCAGGATGGCGGGGGCCAGCAACGCATCACCCACCCCGACGGCCTCTTCGAGATCTCGCCCGGCCGCCTCGGCGCCGAACCCGATACCTACGGGGAGCTGACCCTCCGTTACAATTTTCCCGGCGAGGAGGACGGACCGCGCTTCGCCGTCCAGAGCACGCTTGCCTACAAGTACGTTGGCGAACGCAGCAACTACACCGTGCCCGGCGTCGGCGGCGTGGACAACGACGGGGACGGCCAGGTCGACCAGATCCGCTATGACAACGGCGGCGACATACTATTCCGCGAGGCCTACGTCACGGCGAGCAACGTGCTCGCCACCGCGCCCGAAGTCAGTTTTTGGGCCGGCCAGCGCTTCTACGACCGACACGACATCCACATCTACGACTACTACTTTCTCGACATGTCCGGCTACGGCGGCGGCGTGGAAAGGATCAACCTCGGGCCCGGCAAACTCGCCGTCGCCTACCTCGGCGGCACCGAGGACGACTTCCCGGTCGAGAACGGAAACTGGATCACCAAACAGGCGATCGATATCCGCTGGAGCGAACTCCCCACCTTCGGGGGCAAGGGCATGCTCTGGGCTGCCCCGATGTACGCCAAGGGCGGCGCGAGCGAGGGCGTCAATTTCGACGACGAGCTGGGCGTGGCCTTCGGTTGGGTCCAGATGAACACCCTGGCCAAGGGCTACAACAAATGGTCCGCGCAGTATGGTTACGGTGTCGCCTCTCAGTTCAACACCTACATCTCCGGCATCAACTTCCAGGGCGCGGGCGTGATCGACGACGCCGAGACGATCCAGTTCACCGACCAATTCGTTTGGCAGTTCGACGACCAGTTTTCCCTCATGGCCGCCACCATCGTCAACTACGCCGACAGCGGCGTACGTTACCCCTCCGGATCCGACCGCCTCTTCGTCTCCGGCGCCGTGCGCCCGATCTACATGTTCACCAAAACGCTCGGGCTCGAGACCGAGCTCGGCGTGGACTGGGCCGACGACGTCCGCTACGACGAGCGCGACGGCTCCGCCACCTTGGGCAAGATTACCGTCGCCGGGGTGATCAAACCCTCCGGCGCCTTCTGGAGCCGGCCCGAACTTCGCGCCTTCGTCTCCTACTTCCGCTGGATAAACGAGCCCGGCTACTACAGCCCGAACGGCGTCGACGCCGGCGACCGCCACTCCTGGAACGTCGGGCTCCAGGCCGAGACCTGGTGGTGATCTGTATCCATCCTTCTCTTACGCGGTCGGTCGCCCGCCTCCGCGCGGCGGCGACCCCGCCCTCCGCACCCACCCCCAACCATCCCCCCCGTCCACCCGCAGCCACCCACCGCCATGCGAACCATGCGTCTCCTCCGCTCTCTCCTCGGCGCGACCCTCGCCGCCGCCTTCCTCGCTCCCTCCGCCGCCTTCGCGCACAGGGAGGGCGAGCTCCTCATCTGGATAAATGGTGACAAGGGCTATCGAGGCCTTCAACAAGTCGGCGAAAAGTTCTCCAAGGAACTCGGCGTGCCGGTGCGCGTCGAGGCCCCCGAGGGCGTCACCGACAAGTTTTTCCAGGCCGCCCAGGCCGGCCAGGGCCCTGACATCTTTATGTGGCCCCACGACCGGCTCGGAGAATGGGCCGACGCCGGCCTGCTCCGCCCGCTCGAGATCTCCGACGCGACTCGCGAAAAGTTTTTCCCCAAGGGCTGGGAGGCCTTTACCCACAAGGGGCGCGTCTGGGCCTACCCCATCTCCCTCGAATCCGTCGGGCTCATCTACAACACCGATCACGTCAAGACCCCGCCCGCCACCCTCGGCGAGGTCCGACGCCTGCATGAGGATCTGGTGAAAAAGGACATCACCACGATCATGTGGGACTACAACACGCCCTACTTCTCCTGGGGCTTCCTCGCGGGGGGGGGCGCCTACGTCTTTGGCAGAAACGCCCAGGGCGACTACAACGTCGCCGACGTCGGGGTGAATGTCCCCGGCGCCATGCGCTCGCTCGAGCAAGTCGTCGCGCTGATCAACGACGGCATCCTCCCCAAGGGCACCTCCTACTCGGTGATGGACGCGAAGATGAACGGCGGCGAACTCGCCATGATGGTCTCCGGCCCCTGGGCCTGGGGCAACCTTCGCAAGAGCGGCATCCCTTTCGCGGTCGCTCCCCTGCCCGGCACCGTCGCCGGCCAGCCCGGCCGTCCCTTTGTCGGCGTGCTCGGCGCGATGCTCAACCGCTCCTCCCCAAACGTCGACCTCGCCGAGGAGTTTCTGAAAAACCACTTCCTCACCGACGAGGGTCTGGCCGCGATGAACAACGACGTGCCGCTCGGCGTGCCGGCATTGAAGAGCTTCTACGAGGAACTCGCGAAAGACCAATTGATCGCTTCCGCCAAGGCCGCGGTCGACGCCGGCATGCTCATGCCCAACGTGCCCGAAATGGGTCGCTTTTGGTCCGCGTTCGGCGCCGCCCTGAGCAACGCCACCAACGGCCAGGCCACGCCCGAAAAAGCCCTCGATCTCGCCGCCCAGCGGATCAAGCCGCGCGAGTAGCCCCGCGTCGCCGCTCCCCCGCCCCCGGCCCGCCGCGCAGCTCGTCTTCGCCCCATGCCCCCCGCCGTCGTCCGCGCCGTCTACCACACCATCGTCGCCGTCCTCGTGCTCGCCGCGATGCTGCTGGCGACGCGGCTCTATCTCGGCGGCGAGACGCTGATCGGCGCAGGCGTGCTCGTCGTCGCCGCCCTGGCCGCCTTCACCTACCTGCGCGCTCGGGCCTACACGTGGCGCTACCTCTTCCCCGGTCTGCTGGGCTTCGCCATCTTCGTCCTCTTCCCGCTCGGCTACACCGTCTACATCAGCTTCACCAACTACTCGTCGGCCAACCTCCTCCGGCTGCCCGCCGTGGTGAGGTACTTCCAGGGCGAGACCTATCTCGCCGGCGACACCAAGTTTCCCTTCGCGCTGCACCGCGTCGGCGGCGAGCCCGCCACCTACGTTCTTGTTCTCACCACGCCGGGCGAATCGGGTATCCGGTACTCCACGACACCCTTCCCGCTTGATCCCCCGCCCGAGGGACCCGTGCCCGCGGATCCCGAGAATCCCACCCCCGATACCGCCGCACTTCCTCTCCGCGACATCATCCCGCTCCGCACCCTCCTGCAGGGCGTTTCGGTCGAGCTCCCCGACGAGACGCTTCTCACCAACACCGGGCTGCGCGAGTTCGGTCCCCGTCTCCCCCTCTGGAAACACGATCCCGCCGACGACTCCTTCAGCAACCTGCGCAACGGCGCCCGCATCCTGCCCGACCACGAACGAGGTCGCTTCGTGCTCGCCGGCGATTCCGAACTGGGACCGGCCGGCGCCCCCTTCGGCCCCGGCTTCCGCACCCGGGTGGGCCTGGCCAACTATACCCGGGTGCTGACCGACAAGGGCATCCAGGGGCCCTTCATCCGCATCTTCATCTGGACTGTCGTCTTCGCCCTCGGCTCCGTCGCTCTCTCCCTCACCGTCGGCATGACGCTCGCCGTGCTGCTTCAGTGGAAAGAGCTCCAGGGCCGAAGGCTCTACCGCACCCTGCTCGTGCTGCCCTACGCCGTCCCGGCCTTCATCTCGATCCTCATCTTCAAGGGGCTCTTCAACCAAAACTTCGGCGAGATAAACCAGCTCCTCGACGCGCTCCTCGGCCTCAAGCCCGAGTGGTTCGCCGACCCTCTGCTGGCAAAGGTCATGATCCTGATCGTCAACACCTGGCTCGGCTTCCCCTACATGATGATCGTCTGCACCGGCATTCTCCAGTCCGTCCCCGACACCATCTACGAGGCCAGCGCGA
>JBILUB010000136.1:0-6626 GCA_044371245.1 Opitutaceae bacterium | reverse complement strand
CCTCCATCAGGCGCCGGTTGGGGTCGCTGCGATCGGCCAGCATCACATAGAGGGTCTCCGTAGCCCCATCGTGAAAAAAGGAACCGGGTCGCAAATCCGCGAGGCCTCGGCCGACCGGAGGCAGGGTCGCTTGGTTGTCCCAGAGCATTTTGTCATGCCACGGCGAGCGTGCGCCGATCTGCTGCAAGTGTAGACCGTCGCAGAAAACTTGTTGGCTGTTGGTTGTCCACCCCTCGCGTCTCCAAATGCCGGGCGCATGGGGTACCCAGGCGTCGACCACCACGGAGCCCCGAAGGACGGTCAGATTTTCGCCCGCTCCCTCGATCAGAACCGGACGGGCGGGTGTGCCGCCAAAGGGCACGCGAATGCCCCCTTCCCGAAACAGGCCGGGCCCCAGCCGCACGTGCCCGCTTGGCCCCGCCACTTGCAGGGCTCGACCCAGGGTACGAAGCGGGGAGTACTCGGTCCCCTCGTTCGCGTCGTGCCCGTCGATTCCCACAAAAACCGTCGCAGCCTGTAGTCCGCTCAAGTGCGCGGCACTGATCAATAGAACCAAGAACCATTTTGGAAGGTGCGGCATAATCTCGATAAAGGTCGAAACAAGGAGCCGGGGTAAACGTTTTCCCCGAACTCACGCAGACCCCAGCGCGCGGCGGCGTCTCCCCTGCCATCCGGGCTTCCACGCGTATGCTTCCGGGATGGTGGACGCGGTCCCGATCGGCGGCGCGGCCCGGCGATCGGGTGCGGTCGGCGCCGGGTGAGGAAAAACCGGAGTTCCCGCTACATCGCCGGACGAAGCGGCCGATTTCCTCTGAGTCGGTCCATCTTTTTTCACCTTCTCCTCATGAAGAACTCGATCGGTTCGCTATCCGCTCTCGCCGCCCTCGCGCTCCCGGCCGCTTTGCCAGCGGAGGTGATACCGGCAACTTTCGCCAACTTCCCTCTTTCCCTGTCTGATCCGACTCCGATCAGTTTCGATTTCGACGGGGATAGCAGCATCGACTTTCAGGTGTTTGGTAACTCAGGTTCATCGATTCTCTTCGAGCCGAGCGCGGGCAATTTCCGTACGGTCGAGGTCAACTTTGGTGATTCACTGCTGCCTTCCGACGCGGTCTTCAGCGGTCTGGATTCGGTATTCCCCGGGCAAAGTCCCTATTATGGCTTCAGTTTTCTAAAGTCCGGCCAAGCGCACAGCGCCTGGGTCCGTTTCGACCTTACCTCGCCCACTCCGCAAATCTCGGCCGGCGCCTGGCAAAATACTCCCGGCGCGGGCATCGTGGTTGGCGCGGTGCCGGAGCCCGCCTCTTTCGCGGCGTTCGTAGGCATGGCCGCCCTCTGCGGGGCCGCCCTACGTCGACGGCGGCGCGACCACCCCAGCCCGCCCGATCCCTGCTCCACCGCGTGAGTCTGGCTCCGCTCATCTCCGCCGCGCACGACCAGGATTTGCGCCCTCGCCGCGACCAGGTAGGCGCGACGCAGGGGCGCTTGCTGCCCTCCATCGAGCGGATCATGCGATGCGTCGCACGGCATCGGGCGACGGTGGATGCGCAGTTCCTCGAGCGTGGCGCAGCCCTGGGGCAGGCGGCTTCGGCGGTGGCCGGAGAGGCGACGCTCCATCGCTATCCCTTGGGCTTCTGCGGCCAGATCCGGGACCAAGTTTTTCACCGCTTAAACATCGACCTTGAATTCCGTGAGCTGATCGGACCGGACACGCTGTTCAAAAAAGTCTTCGTCCTGCTCAAGCGCCGCTATTTTCAAAACGCGCTGCAACTCGGGAATCTCTACCTCGATGTGGCCAACGACACCGTCTTTGTCGAAAAACCAAAGATCGAATGGGCCGCCATCGAGTCGGTGGATTTCGAGAACGCCGATGATTGGCCGACCCTCGCGGCCGTCGGACGGCGGTACTACGAAGTCGATCTGTATCCAAACTTCCACTTCCCCCTCGCCTTCCCGCTGGCGCCCTATTTCGCGATTCGCTCGACCGGCCGCCTCGATCTCTTCCGGGCGCAGAGCATTTTATTCCTCAAAGATCTGGGGGACGGCTTCAGGCGCACCCGTGCGCTTCTCGACGATCCCCCTTTCTCGACCCGCGCGCTGCCCGGCGTTTACCAGGGACTCCTTGAGCGAGCCTGCGGTGGGAATCTCCGTGAGGCCTTTCCGCTCGAGTATCACCCGACCGACGCCAGCGGGATACGCGAAAAAATCCTGCCCGAGTTTGAGGCGATGGTGCGCCGCAACGACAGCGCCGCACGCGTGACGGTGGAAAACTACCTGCACCTGATCGAGACGGCGACCCTGCGACTCGCGAGGCTCGATCTACGGCCCGGTATCGACCACGCCGCGGCGTGAGGCGGTCGGGATAAGACCCCGACACGCCCGGGCGGGCAAGGCCTCGACGCCAGGGCAAAGCTACTCCGACAAACGCACGCCCGGGGGAAGCGCCTCGCGGATATCGCTGGTCGGTTCCTGAGTGCCGTAACGGACGAGCGGACTGTCGGCCGCCAGACTACGGCTGAAGACCACGTTCCCGCCCAGAAAAACGATGTGGCCACCCTCGCCGCCGTAGGGACTGTCCGCCGCCCAGGTCCCATCGGCCTGCAGGCCACGGGTCCAAGCGATCGGGACCTGCGATGGCATGTCCGTTCTTATCCCGCCGAGTGGCACCACGAAGGAGAGGCGCAACGCGCGAAACTCCGGGTCGATCGATTCACGATCGGCGGACAAAATCCGCCAAACCGACTCGGCTTGATTCCGATCGTTCCCCGCCAGCCAGATCTGCGCGTCATTCAGTCCGCCGCCGCGCGCGAGCTCGGCCGCATACTCCCAGACCGTTGCCGCTTCCGGCAGCTGGTCCTGGTGATCCGCCGCGTAGATCAGCGAAGCCTGGCCGATCTGCCGCAGGTTGCTCGAATCGACCGTGCGCGCGGCAGTCGTTTTAACGTGACCGATCGTCGGCACGATGATGGCGAGCATGACGGCGAACAGGGCGATGCCGATATAGCCGGTGATCAAGCCGGCCAGGGCGAGGCCCTCTCCCGCGAGCGCGCCGCCCGATCTGCGGATCCGCGCGCGGGCCAGATGCCCACAGATCACCGCGGGTACTCCGGTGAACACCGAGGCGAAGAAACTCGTGAGACCGAGCACCAAGCTCGTGATCGCGAGTGCCGACACCTCGGGGCGCGCCGGGGAGCTTCCAGGCGAGGAAACCAGCGGGGCGGCAGGTGCGGGAGGAAAAGGCGGCGGTGCGACCGGACCCGCGAAAGCCGCGCCGACCGCGCGCCACTCGGGCCAGCCCTCCCGCCAGCAAAGATCCTGCGCCGAAAGCTCGCCGGCGGCGAAGCGGCGCCGCACTTCAGCTTCTTCGTGCGGACCGCTCTGCACGCCATTGATCGCGATGTGATACTGCATGGTGGATGACAAAGAGAGAGGATGAGGCAAAGGCGGGCGGAGGGCCAAGGCTCAAGGCTTGATGGTAAACACCGGACGCCGGCCATCCTCACAAATCCACTCAAACCAAAGCTGATCGTCGGAGCCCACCTCGGAGCACAAAAAGTTTCGGGTGCGGAGGTAGTTTTCCGCCGCTCCCGTTGGCACGAGCAAACGCGCGCAAAGATCGCCGTCACCGATCGACTCGGGCTCGTCGCTGCTGGTGAGCTGGATCGCCCGCCACTGCACGGCCGACGGAGGAGGGTGTGCGATGCCGGAAGAAATGAGCTGATAAACGCCTCAGTCGACGCGCTCGTCCCAGGCGACCGCGACACCTCCCACGTGCACATCACCCGACAAAAAAGCCCACTGCGCGGTGCCCGCCAAACCGAGCGCCTGCTGGCGGTTGATCAGATGGTAGATCAGGCGGACCCGATCCTTTTGATTGGCGACGGAAGACCAGTGGTCCAGCAGATCATCCTCCAGCTCCTCCTGCCAAGGGGTGAAGCCCATCCAGCCCTCGATCGCGGTGAAACGACGGTAGAGCACGGGCACACCGGTGAGGACGAAAAGTCTCTGCCCTTGGAATGCCCCGATCCAGTCCCTCCACACCGCCCACTGAGCGGCGGGCACGAGAGCCTCGCGAGTGCGGCGACTCCGATTGTCCAGCACCAGAAAAGTCGTGTCCGCGACCCTTAGCTCAAAGTCGTAGGTGCCGGCGGCGTGGCCGAGCAAGGCGCGCGGATCACGCGCTCGCAGCTGGAAGATCTCAAAAGCGCGGGCGGCGGCGGCGAAGACCGCGCGAAACACCGGACTGCCTTGTTGCTCGCGGGTGAAGGATCCCCAGCCGTCGAAGATATCGTGGTCGTCCCACATCATGACCGAGGGTATCAGCGCCATCACGGCGGCGACCTCGGGCCGACGCCATTGGCGCAGGTAGAGCTCCTCGTAGAATTGGCGCAGACGCTCGTCTTGCCCGGGCTCGAGTCGGGCGCGGACGGAGGCCCGATAGTCGAGCTCGTTGTAGGCTCGCATCCAGGGCTGCTCCCAAACCGAGTCGGCGTAGATCTGGTCGCCGCCCATCGCGAGTAGATGCCGGGGCTGCCGTGCGTGTTCCGCGCGCAGGCGGGTCCACATGCCGTAGGGATCGCGGTGTTGGGCGAGCATTTTGGCGGCGGAAAACCCGTTGCAGCTCGCATAGGCGAAACGAAAGCCACGGGCGGCGGCCGGCGGCGTGGTACAGCGCCAACGGCGTTTCCCGTCGCACCCCGGCACCGGGGCAAAATCCGCGACCACTTGGTAGGTCAACTCGACTTCCCCCGCGACGAGCAGCCGCTCCGCGCGGAAAAATCCGCCGCGGTGCAAACCATGCGTGCGGCGGAAGGGATGGTCCTGGCCATCGACCCGCCAGGCCAAGGCGCCCGGAGGCTCCCCGGCCCAGACGACACAACAAGTGAGGAGCAGACCCTCAGGCCCGGACTCCAGACCGAGGATGGGCCCCAGCAGCACACCCTCGACCGGGAGATCGGACGGGGTTACGCCCCTGGCGGGCGAGGGATAGGAACGAAGCTTTTTAGGCATAGGACAAAGACTTGCGCGCTAAGCAAAACACCCGGATCTCCGCCGTACGCGGGATTTCTGGCAAAACAAAAGGCAGCTGCCTCCAGCCGTGGTGAAGTCGCCGAAGGGATGAAGGCGGCCCGGTGCGGACGGGCGCGGCGGTGGGTAAAAGGAGCGGCCGGGGGTTTCGGCTTCCTTCGCACGCGGCGACCGGAAATCTGGCGCTGCTCCATGATGCCTCCCGATCCCTCCCGTCCGTCCGCGCCCGCGCCCGAGCCCTTGCCGCCGGCACCGCCCGAGGCGTCCGCCCATTTCGCGCCCGAGACCTTGGCGCGGCTCACCCGCTACGGTGAACAACTCGCCGGAGCCGGCGTCGTGCGCGGTCTGATCGGTCCGCGCGAAGTGCCACGGCTCTGGGATCGACATCTGCTGAACTGCGCGGCGCTGGCGGAGCTGATCGAACAGGGAGAGACCGTGGCGGACATCGGCACGGGCGCGGGATTGCCCGGTCTGGTCGTGGCGCTCGTACGCCCGGATCTGCGGGTGATCTTGGTCGAGCCGCTGGAGCGACGCTGCGTGTTTTTGCAGGAGATGGTGCGTCTTTTCGGCCTCGGCCCCCGGGTCGAGATCCGACGAGGCAAGGCGCACCTGGTTCGCCCCTGCGGCGCGGACGTGGTGACCTCCCGCGCCGTGGCGGCCCTGGAGACCTTGGCCGGCTGGAGTTTTCCGCATCTGAAAATGGGCGGCCGCCTGCTGGCGCTCAAGGGGGAGCGGGCCGAGGAGGAGCTCACGACGGCGCTGCCGGAGCTGGCCAAGTGGGGGGCCGATCAAGCAGCGGAGGTCGTGTCCGCGGGTGAGACGTGGCTGCCTCAGCCGATCAAGGTGGTGCGTGCGTTCCGGCGGCGCTGAGGATCCCGTCCGGACCGCGCGCAGGCCGTGGCGGGAGCGGGATTAGGACGTGCCCGGGGATAAACCCATCCCGCGCGCAAACCAGACGAGAACCCGCCGGCCTCGCATTTTCCCCGCCGGCATAGACCTCGGGACCACCTCCGCCGCGGTCACGTTGGCGGAGTGCATTTCTCCTTCGGCGCACGAAGGGGTTTTCCCGGAAAGAGCCCAAAACAATACGCCCGGCTCCCTTGCGGGGGCCGGGCGTCGTGAGCTTTTGGATACGCCACCCGCGCGGGGCGGGGCGGCGTGCTCCGGAGGCCGCTTACTTCTTGTCGGAGGCGGCGTCGAGGATGTCGCCGAGGTTCATCATGTCGCCGGAGCTGTCGCGGTTGAGCGCCTCGAAGGCGGAGGTCTCGGCGGCGAGCTGCTCGGCGCTGTAGTTGGCGGCCTTGATGGAGAGGCCGAGACGTCGCTCTTCGCGGTCGATCTTGACCACGCGGGCGGAGACTTCCTGACCGGGCTTGAGGTGATCCTTCACCTTGTCGATGCGCTCCTCGCTGATCTGCGAGATGTGCACGAGGCCGTCGATGCCGTCCTTCAGCTCCACGAAGGCGCCGAAGGTGGTGATCTTGGAGACGGTGCCCTTTACGACGTCGCCGATCTTGAAGTGGGCGTCGATGTCGGACCACGGATCCTCGGCGAGCTGCTTCATGCCGAGGCTGATGCGCTGCTGGGAAGGATCGACG
>JBILUB010000135.1:0-6684 GCA_044371245.1 Opitutaceae bacterium | reverse complement strand
TACTGCATGCAGATCGCCGTCGAGCACTACCGCCGCACCATGCCCCACTGCATGGGCGCGCTCTACTGGCAGCTCAACGACTGCTGGCCCGTCGCCTCCTGGAGCTCGATCGAGTTCACCGGCCGCTGGAAGGCGCTCCACCACCTCGCCCGCCGCTTCTTCGCCCCCTCCCTCGTCTCCGCCCACGTCCCCGGCGACGAAGAAGCCATCGTCGGCAATTACCGCCGCAGCTCCGTCCGCGAGGTCCACCTCCACACCGTCCACGACGCCCCCGCACCCACCGCCGCCCTCCTCCGCTGGGACCTCTTCCACCTCGACGGCCGCATCCTCCTCGCCGGCTCCAAACGCGTCCGCCTCCGCGCCGGCGAGGCCCGCCGCCAGCTCACCCTCGACCTCGCCCGTCCCCTCGCCCAGCACGGACGCGACCACCTCTACCTCCGCATCGCGCTCGACCCGGACGAAGGCCCCGGCTCCGAAGACACCGTCTTTCTCGCCCCCCCGCGCTTCCTCGAGCTGCCCCGCGCCAAAATCCGCTCCACCCTGCGCAAACTCGGCCCCACCCGCGCCCTCCTCACCCTTCAAAGCCCCGTCCTCCAGCACCGCGTCGAGATCGATTTCGCCGGCATCCCCCACCAGGCCGCCGACAACTACCTCGAGCTCTACCCCCGCGAGAAAAAACAAATCGTCATCGACCTCGCCACCCCCCTGCCCCTCGCGAAACTCCAGAGCAGCCTCCGCCTCCGCTCCCTCGCCGACACCTACTGAGCCGGCATCACGCAGTCGGGCGGCGGAGCCGCGGGGTGAGATGGCGAGCAGATTACGGTGCGGACCGCGCGAAGAGATACTCGGAGAGTATTTCGAGCGCGGGTCCCACCGAAAGGTGCCGCCAGATCGCCTCGATGCGACCCGCCCAACTGCAGGATGCCGGCTCAGCCCCGGATTGCCAGCCCCTGGCGACTGGGCAAACTCCCCCTCACCATGCACCTCAACCGCCGCCTCTTCACCGCACTTACCGCCGCGCTCCTCACCGCCGTCGCGGTCCGCGCCGAGCTCGCTACCTGGAAAAACATCGACGGCGCCTCCATGGAGGCCGAGTTCCTCGGCCGCAAAGGCGACTACGTCACCTTCCGCAAAGCGGACGGCGCGAAGTACCTCTACCCCTACGCCAAACTCTCCGCCGCCGACCAAGCCCGCGTCGACGCTCTCCTCGCCCCCCCCGCCGACACACCGGACCCCGCCGCCCCCGGCAAACTCGTCGCCGCCCTCTCCGGACGGCTCGTCCACGTCAAAGGCTCCTCCCTCGCGCGCTCCCCCGACGAACGCCTCCAGGGCGTCCGCTACCTCGCCGTCTACTACTCCGCCCACTGGTGCCCTCCCTGCCGCGCCTTTACCCCGGACCTCGTCGCCGCCTACCGCAGCCTCAAGGCCGAACACCCCGAGTTCGAACTCGTCTTCGTCAGCAGCGACCGGAACGAAAAAGAGATGCGCGGCTACATGACCGAGTACGACATGCCCTGGCTCGCCGTGGCCTTCGACCGCGTGGACTCCACCCGCGCCCTCGCCCGCCCGGGCCATGAAAACGGCATCCCCAACCTCGTCTTCCTCGACGCCGACGGCAAGGAGCTCTCGACCTCCTTCAGCCCCGGCGGCGACTACCTCGGCCCGCACAAAGTCCTGGCCGATATCCGCAAACACTTCCGCTGATCCCGGACGACCGCGCTCCGCCGCGGCGCCCCCGTCCCCCATGAGCGCCAGCCCGGCCCGCGACCTCCCGCCCGCCATCCTCGCCGAGGCCGAGTGGCTGGCCCGGTCCCTCGCCCACGAGACCCGCGTCCGCGCCTGGACCGATCCCCACCAGGCGCGCGCCGCCCGCGGCGAGAAACACCCCGTCTACGACTTCCTCTTCACCTACTACGGCCACCGCCCCGCCGCCCTGCGCCGCTGGTTCCCCGGCCCCGGCGTCACCCTCGCCGGCCCCGCCGCCCGCGCGCTCCTCACGCGGCCCGGGTATCGGGAAACCGAATACGGCGTCGACCTCGATCCCGCCCCCCTCCTCCGCAAAAGACACCACTTCGTCGCCTGGCTGGAGGGCTTTCTCGCCGCCGGCGCGGCCCGCCCCGCCTTTTTCGGCTGCTTCGGCCTCCACGAATGGGCCATGGTCTACCGCCAGACCCCCGGGGAGATTCGCCACAACGCCTACCCGCTGCGCTTCCCGCCCGCCGAGATCGCGGCCATCGTCGAGGCCCAGCCCCTGCGCTGCTCCCACTTCGACGCCTTCCGCTTTTTCACCGCCCCCGCCCGCCCCCTCAACCGCGTGCGACTCACCCGCGAAAGCGCCGTCGACCACGAACAGCCCGGCTGCCTCCACGCCAACATGGATCTCTACAAGTGGGCGGGAAAACTCGCCCCGCTCGTCCCCGCCGAGCTCGTGGCGGACTGCTTCGAGCTCGCGCGCGACATCCGCGAGCTCGACATGCGTGCCAGCCCCTACGACCTCGCGTCCCTCGGCTTTGCCCCGGTGAAGATCGAGACCCCCGAAGGCCGCGCCGAGTATGAACGCGCCCAGCGCGCCTTCGCCGAGCGCGCCCGCCCCCTCCGCGCCCGCCTCCTCTACGCCGGCCAAACCCTGCTCGCCTCCGCCCCGCCCGCGTCCGCCCCACCAGCCGCCTGCGTAACCTGATTCGTTACGCGCCCCTTCCCCCTCATTTCCGGGCCCCGGCGCCCAGCCCCCGCCCGACGTGCCCCGCCCGACGATGACGCTTCGCACCCGGATCTTTCTCGCCTACCTGCTGCTGATCGGCGGCGGCTACCTCTACCTCTTCACCTCGATCCTCGGGGCCATCCGCCCGCGCTACCTCGAGTCCATGGAGGCCACCCTGATCGACGCCGCCGCCTACCTCGCCGCCGTCGCCGAGACCCGCGTCGGACCCGACGACCGCATCGATCTCGCCCCGCTTCGCCAGGCCTTCGACGCCGCGGCCGCCCGACCGCTCGACGCCCGTATCTACTCGATTCACAAAACCGCCGTCGACCTGCGCATCTACCTCACCGACGCCCACGGCCTCGTCCTCTACGACTCCGACTCCGGCCGCGACGAGGGCCGCGACTACTCGCGGTGGAATGACGTGGCCCGCACCCTCCAGGGGCGCTACGGCGCCCGCGCCACCCGGCTCGATCCCGAACGCGAATCCTCCCTCGTCATCCACGTCGCCGCCCCCCTCCTGCGCGAAGGACGCGTCGTCGGCGTGCTCGGAGTCGGCAAACCCACCGCCAACATCAACGCCCTCGTCGCCGCCGTGCGCACCCGGGTGCTGCTCGCCGGCGCCCTCGGCGGCGGCCTCCTCCTCGCCACCGGCCTCGCCTTCTCCTTCTGGATCACCACCCCCGTCGAAAAACTCACCGCCTACGCCCGCGCCGTGCGCGATGGACGTCCGGCCTCCCTCCCCTCCCGCTTCGCCGGTCGCGAGGTCGGCGAGCTGCGCCAGGCTTTCGACGAGATGCGCGCCGCCCTCGAGGGCAAGGCCCACGTCGAGCGCTACACCCAAGCCCTGGCCCACGAAATCAAGGCCCCGCTCGCCGCGCTGCGCGGCGCCGCCGAGCTCCTCGGCGAGGAGTGCGCGCCCGACCGCGATCCCATGCCCGCTCCCCAGCGCGCCCGCTTCCTCCAGAATCTCCTCAACGAATCCGCCCGCATCCAGTCCATCGTCGAACGCCTCCTGCAACTCGCCGCGGTCGAGGCCCGCCGCGGCCTGCTCGAGCCCGGCCCGGTCGACCTCCGCGCCCTCGCCGAAGAGCGACTCGCCGCGCTCGAGCCCGCCCTCGCCTCCCGCCACATCACGTTCACCCTCGAGGCACCCGCGCGGCTCATCGTCCACGGCGAGCGCTTCCTCCTCGCCCAGGCCCTGGGCAACCTCCTGCAAAACGCCCTCGAGTTTAGCCCGGCCTCCGGCGCGATCACCCTCGGCCTGCACGCCAGCTCCGGCGGCGCCCTGCTCACGGTCGACGATACCGGACCGGGCCTCCCCGACTACGCCCTGCCCCGAATCTTCGAACGCTTCTACTCCCTGCCCCGCCCGGACACCGGGGCCAAAAGCACCGGCCTCGGCCTCGCCTTCGTCCGCGAGGTAGCCCACCTCCACGGCGGCGAGATCCGCCTCGAAAACCGGGCCGGCGGCGGAGCCCGCGCGACGCTCACCCTCCCCGCCGCCCCGACCACGTACTGACCCGCCCTTGCCGCCCCACGGCGCCCCCGCTCACGGCATGGGCGCCTCTTTGTACTCGATCTTCGCCGGCAGCACCTCCCGCAGCTTGTCGAAGACCGGCGAAAGCACCTTCGGCTCCGACCGCTCGTAGGCCACGTACGCCACGACCGATCCCCCCACCAACACCAACACGATCCACGGCGCGAAATCGTTAAAATCGGCCAAAATCTTCCACACCCGGATCATCAACAACAACACCCCCACAAAAATCAGCAGACCGATCCACGTCTCGGTCGGCACGGCTTGGATTTTTTCCCAAACCGTGGGCTTCGTGGCGGAGGCAGCGAGAAAAGCGAGCATGAGGAGTAGAGCGCGACACCCTAGCTCCCGCACCGCCAAAGTCGAGGCCCCGCAACGCCCGCCGCGGCACTCCGACCCTCCCTTGAAAAAGCGGGTGACCTCGCGCACCCGGCGACTCATCGTCTCGCTTTCGCCATGAAGTCCGTCCCCGAGTTTCGCGCGCGCAAAGGCCAGACGCCGATCAGCATGGTCGCCGCCCACACCCACTGGGAGGCCCGCTTCCTCGCCGAGTCCCCGGTCGACTGCGTCCTCGTCGGCGACTCCCTCGCCACCGTGGTGGACGGCGAGCCCACGACCTTTTCCGCCACCCCGGAGATCATGGCCCGTCACGTCGCGGCCGTCGCGCGCGGACTGGGCGACTTCTCCACCCGCAAGCTCCTCATCGGCGATTTCCCCTTCCTCGCCGCCCGCCGCGGCCTCGCCTCGGCGGTCGACACCGCCTCGCTCCTCCTCCGCGCCGGCGCCCACGCGGTGAAAATCGAGGGCGTCGAAGGACACGCCGACACCATCAAACACCTCGTCGGCTCGGGCGTGCCCGTGATCGGACACCTCGGCCTCACCCCCCAGTCCGTGCACGCCCTCGGAGGCTACAAGGTCCAGGGCCGCGACCAGGCCGCCGCCGCCGAGCTGCTCCGCCAAGCCCGCGCCACCGAGGCCGCCGGCGCCTTCGGCCTCGTGCTCGAGTGCGTGCCCGCCCCCCTCGCCCGCGAGATCACCCACGCGCTCTCCATCCCCGTCATCGGCATCGGGGCCGGCGCCGAGTGCGACGGCCAGGTGCTCGTCATGGCCGATCTGCTCGGCCTCACCCCCGACCGCCCGCCCCGCTTCGTGCGCCGCTTCGCCCAGGCCGGCGAGGCCGCTCGGGCCGGCCTCGCCGACTTCCACCGCGCCGTCGCCAGTCGCGAGTTCCCCGCGGCCCGCGAGACCTACGGACTTCCCGAGTAGCCCCCACTCCCGCGACACCGCGCCCCCCCCCTCCCATGCCCCGCCTGCTCTTCGCGCTCACCGGATCCATCTCCTGCTACAAGGCCTGCCACGCCATCTCCCGCCTCGCCCAGGCCGGCATCGAGATCCAGACCATCGTCACACCGGCCGCCCTCCGCTTCATCGGCCCCTCCACGCTTGAGAGCCTGAGCGGCCGCCCGCCCCTCGGCGATCTCTGGGAGCCCGGCCGCGCGATGGACCACATCGAACTGGCCCGCTGGGCCGACCTCGCCCTCGTCTGCCCCGCCACCGCGCACACCCTCGCCCGCCTCGCCCACGGCCTCGCCGACGACCTCCTCGGCTCGATCTACCTCGCCTGGGAACTGCGCAAAAAACCCTGGTGGGTGGCCCCCGCGATGAACCACGCCATGCTCGCCCACCCCGCCACCCAGACCAACCTCCGCACCCTCGCCGAGCACGGCGTCCGCATCCTGCCGACCGGCACCGGCCCCCAGGCCTGCGGCGAGACCGGCGAAGGCCGCCTGCTCGAGCCCGAGGCCCTCGTGCTGCAAATCCTCGCCCAGCTCGGGACAAAAATCGCCTGACACCCCGCCGACACCTTTTTCAACCAATCGGAAAACCGGCCCCGCCCCCGCACTCCCGCCTCGCCGCGCGGCCGCCCCTGCCCCCCTCTCGCCCCCTCTCCCCTCCATGAAGGTCCTTATCACCGCCGGCGCCACGCGCGAGCCGATCGACGACGTCCGCTTCCTCTCGAACATCAGCACCGGAGCCACCGGCGCCAGCCTCGCCCAGTTTCTCGCGACCGCGGGCCACGAAATCACCCTCCTCCACGGCGAAGCGGCTGTGCGCGTCGAGTCCGCCGGCGTGACTTGCGGCTCCTTTGGCTCGACCGAGCAACTCGCCGTCCGCCTCCGCTCCACCCTCGGCCGGGGCGGCTTCGACGCCGTCATCCAGGCCGCGGCCATCGCCGACTACCGCCCCGAGACCGTGCACCCGGGCAAACTCGGCTCGCACGCCCCCGAACTCACCCTCCGCCTCGTCCCCACCCCCAAGCTCCTCCCCCAGCTCAAGACCTGGTCACCCACGCCCCTGCGTGTCCTCGGCTTTAAACTCACCGCCGGCGCCGACGCCGCCGCGCGCGCCGCCGCCATCGGCAAACTCTTCACCGCCGGAGGCG
>JBILUB010000134.1:0-6692 GCA_044371245.1 Opitutaceae bacterium | reverse complement strand
GGGAGAGCCGCCTGTTGGTGCAGGGAGGGGCGCGACCGGCGGCGTGGAGCTGGGCGGGCGGCGAGGGTGTGACGCCGGCGGTGGTGGTGGATGAAGGAGCGCTGTTCGAGCCTTTGGCGGGCACGAATCTGACGGCCTTTGATCTGCAGATGCCCTACCTGTACTGGCCGGAGTTTGTCTACGAGGGCAAGGTACGGGTGAACGATCGTCCGACGGAGGCGTTTTTGCTCTATCCGCCGGCCACGATCGAGGCCCGGCGTCCGGAGCTCGCGGGCATCCGGGTGTATCTGGATGCGCAATACAACGCGTTGGTGCGCGCGGAGCAGATCGGCGCGCAGGAGCGGGTCTTGAAATCGATGCGGGTGGTGGAGTTAAAGAAGATCGGCGAGCGCTGGATCGTGAAAGCGGTGGAGGTGCGGGACGAGACGACGCGGGACAAGACGCGCTTCGTGGTCACGGCGGCGGGGCTGGGGCGGGATTTTGCCGGGGGCACCTTTGAGCCCGGGATGTTGCCGGTGGGTTTGGCCGCACCGGCGGACCTGACCCGCGTGGGCGAGTAGGGCCGGCTCCGGGGACGAGGCGGGCGGGTCCTGCGTTTGGCGGGCCACGGTCGGGTGGACCGTCCGTGGCCGCGTTCCAAAACGGGCGGGCTACTCGGTGGAGTCGCCCTTCACGATGAGGTTGTTTCGAACCTCACGAACGCCTTGGACGGCGCGGGCGACGGAAGTCGCGCGTTCTTTCTGGGCCTGGTTATCGACAAAGCCGCTGAGCTGCACGGTGCCTCGGAAAGTTTCGACCTGAACATCCCGGGCGCGGACGGAATCGTCGGAGACGAGGGCGGATTTCACCTTCGCGGTGATGGCGGTGCTGTCGATGTATTCCCCGGTGCTTTCGCTGGTGGACGAGCTGGCGCAACCGGTAAAGGCGGCGGTGCCGAGCGCGAGTCCGAGGGTGAGAAACGCGAGGGTAGAGGTGGGTTTCATGAGTTGGTTTGCTTGTTGGGTTTGGTTTTAGCCGATCCGAGCGAGATCTGCGGATGGCTGGGGGCAGCGTAGGCGAAGCGCAGGCGGGTGGATACCGAGCGGGCCTTGGCGGCGGGCACCGGGGAAGGCCCGGGAAAGGATTCCCGGGCAGGAGGTCTGCGGCCGTGCTGGCCGCCGGTAGCGCCGGGGCCGCGAAAGTGGTGGGTGCGCCGGATCGCCTCCCGGGGCAGGAATCCCACGCCGCGCGCGGATTCGGGAACAAGAATCTTCGGATTCCGGGGAACCGACAGGTCGTTTTACGCCACCGAGAGGGCGCGGCTTTGGGGTTTGGTTCGGCGCGGGGGATGGGGATTAAATCGGTGCCGTGGAGATTCTCCCGCGAATCGTTTGGCAGCCTGTTTCTTAAGTATCTATTAAAGATATGGATATGACTTTTGGGAAATTTACCTATGGTGAGTGCCGGGCCCAGCACCGATGTCGCTTGGCGCTCGTTCTAACTAGCCTTTGAGCGGCAGTATCTTGCCGCCCGCACCACGCCATGTCCCAAACCCGCTCCAGAACGATCCGGATCCTCGTCGTGGAGGATCGTGAGGAAGATTTTCATTTTCTCTCCATGCTGCTGACGCGGCCGCAGTTGATCGAGCGCTACGAACTGGACTGGGCGGTTTCGTTTGACGAGGGCATCGCGCGGCTCGGGGCGGGGCGTTATGATGCGGGACTTTTCGATTACGGGCTCGGTGCGGGCACGGGTCTGGATTTGCTGCGGAAGGCGGTGGCGGTGGGCACCGACATGCCGATCATCCTTCTGACGGGGGTGGATAACCCGAAACTGGACAACGAGGCCTTGCAGACGGGCGCCTCGGATTTTCTCTGCAAGGTGGGGCTGACGAGCGTGCAGCTCGAGCGCGCGATCCGGTATGCGCGCAAGCAGGCGGACACCTTGGCCGAGCTGCGGCGCACGAGCCACCTTTTGAACAGTGTGCTGGCGCATTTGCCGGTGGTGGTGGGGCGTCTCGATGGCGACGGAGAGATCCGCGAAGTGAGGGGGCGGGGACTGGAGGCGCTGGGCCTGAGGGAGAGCGATCTGGTGGAGGGCAACGTGTACGAGTACTGGCCGACGCTGGCCGCCGAGATCCGGAAGGCGGTGGAGGGCGGCGAGTGTTCCTTTACCCAGGAGGTGGTGCGGGCGGGCGAGCCGCGGCACTTCGACTGTTACTTTCGTTTTGATGAGATGCGGGGTCGGGGTGCGATCGGATTTGCGATCGATGCGACCTCGCGGGTGGAGGCGGAGAAGGAGAGTCGTCGACAGGCGCGGCTGCTGCGGAGCGTGTTGACCAACCTGCCGGTGATCGCGGGGCGACTGGATGCCGAGGGTCGGGTGGTGGAGGCGCAGGGGGAGGGGCTGAAGCCGAACGAGCTCGCGCCGCGGCATTTGTTGGGCCGGGTGTTCGCCGAGATCTTTCCGCAGAGTCGGGAGGCGGTGGCGGTGGCGCTGCGTGGAGGCGGCGCGGGGTTTTCGCTCGCCGGCCGGCAGGGAGAGCGGGAGTGGTCGGTCGATTTCTTCGTGTCCTTCGACCCGGAGCAGGGGCGGGGAGCGACTTTTTTCGGGCGCGATCTGACGGAGCGCCGACGCCTGGAGCGGGAGCTTCTGAGCGCCAGCGACACGGAGCAGCAGCGCATCGGCGCGGACCTGCACGATGGGCTGGGGCAACAGTTGACCGGGCTGGCCTGTATGGCCGTGGCCTTGCGCGACCGGCTAAGGGCCCGGCTGCCCGGGGAAGCGGCGGCGGCCGAGATGGTGGCGCGGCTGGCGAACGAGGCGACGGAGCAGTCGCGGGCCTTGGCGCGGGGGCTCAGTCCGGTGCAGCTCGAGGAGCACGGGCTGGCCTCGGCGCTGGAGGATCTCTCGTTCCAGGCCCAGAGGCTGCACAACATCGAGTGTCGTTTCTCGCTGCGCGGGCCGTCGCCGGAGATGGATCACATCGGCGCGATCCATCTGTACCGGATCGTGCAGGAGGCGATCCACAACGCGGTGCGGCATGGCTCGGCGCTGCGGGTGCGGGTAGGATTGATCTCGCGGGGGGATCGTCACCGTCTGGTCGTGCTCGACGACGGGCAGGGATTTCCGGCCGAGGGCCGGCAGAGTCCGGCGGGGCGGGGCCTGCGACTGATGCACTATCGGGCGAACATGCTCGGGGGGCTACTCACGGTCCGCTCCAGCCTGGGGCTGGGTGCGCGGGTGGTCTGTGACTGGACCCCGTCCCATCCCCGCTCCCTTTCCGACGCGCGCGCCAGTGCTGAAACCGACGTGAGCGCGCCCCAAGCCTTTTCCCTAATCGATGAAAACTGAATCCCGCGCTCCCATGCCCAACACTCCTTCCGCCACGCCTCCCGCTCCCGCCGAAAACACGCGTCGGCGCATCTTTCTGGTGGACGACCATCCTGTGACCCGTGAGGGCGTGCGGGTGCTGATCGACCAGGAGGCCGATCTGGTGGTGTGCGGGCAGGCGGACAGCGCGCCGGCGGCGTTGCAATTGATCCAGCGTTTGAAGCCGGATCTGGCGGTGGTGGACATCACGCTGAAGACGACGAGCGGGATCGAGCTGATGAAAAACGTGAAGGCGCTGCTGCCCGATCTACCGGTGCTGATCATGTCGATGCACGACGAGAGCCTGTATGCGGAGCGGGCGCTGCGGGCCGGGGCCAAGGGCTACGTGATGAAGCACGAGGCGAGCGACCGCATCCTGGTGGCGATCCGCAGCGTGTTGGCGGGCGATCTCTACCTGAGCGAGAAGATGAAGGAGAAGATGCTGCATCGTCTGGTGCGCAGCCGGAAGAACGAGGTGGTGTTCACCATCGACACGCTGAGCGACCGGGAGATGGAGGTGTTTCAGCTGATCGGAAACGGCTTCGGGACGCGGCAGATCGCGGAGAAGCTAAACCTGAGCGTGAAGACGATCGATTCGTACCGCGAGCACCTGAAGCTGAAGCTGCGCCTGGAAAAGGGCTCGGACCTGGTGCGCCACGCGATCCAGTGGGTGCGGAGCGAAGGCGTGGTTTAAACTGAAGTCGGGAGGGGCCGCGGCCGCGGACGGAGCGGCCGGGGCCGCGCCCGACTCAGGAGGTGGGGTGTGGGTAGCCGAAGAGGCGGCGGCGCTTGATCGCCGCGACGACGGGCGCGGGGACCATCGGCTCCCAGCTGGGGTCGCCGGCGCGGATGCGCTCGAGCACGTCGCGGGAGAAGACATTGAGGATGTCGCGGTCGAAGCCGACGATGCACTCGATGTAGTGGTTCTCGAGCAGGTGTTCGTAGAGGTTGCGCAGGTGGGGCGAGACCTGGACGTTGCGGGCGTTGATGAGGACGTCCCTGGCGAAGGGCGAGGCGGGGGGCGGAGCGAAGGGCGAGACGGTGGCGTGGTGGCCGGTGGCGAGGTAGCGGTCGTAGGCGGCCTGCTGCATGGGGTAGACGTAGAGGCGGACGCTGTGGCGGAAGAGTCGGCCGAAGTTTTCGAGGATGCCGCCCTCGAGGTGTTCGTAGTACTTGTCGTTGAAGATCTCGAGCAGGTTGTTGATGCCCATCGCCACGCCGATCATCTCCTTGGTGTAGCGGCGGAAGTAGGTGGTGAGCCGGTAGTACTCGCTGTAGTTGGAAATCAATACGGTGCAGCCGATGTCGCCGAGCAGGTCGACGCGGGAGAGAAAGTCGTGGGGGTCGAGGGCGCCGCCGGCGAGCAGGTTGTTCATGGTGATCTCCATGAGGACGACGCGCTCCTTGCCCTGCACGGCGGGCTCCTGCATGAACTGGGCGGTGGCGCAGTTGAGCATGTCGACGTTGACGTGGGTGACGGGGCGGAAGCTGCCGCGCTCGACGAGGATGGCTTTTTTGTAGAGCACCTCGGAGGGCTGGAGCACTTCGCCGCCGGGGCCGAACATGACGGCGTTGGTCAGGCCGTGGCGGACGAGGTGGAGGGACATGAGGCGGTTGTCCACGGCGGGGAAGGCCGGGCCGGAGAACTTGAGCATGTCGATCTCGATGCGGTCGGCGCCGACGTTGTCGGCGAGGGAGGCGATGAATTTCTCGAGGTCTTCGCGGAGGTAGAGGGCGGCGTAGATGAGGTTGGTGCCGACGATGCCGATGGCCTCCTGTTGGCGCAGGTTGTCCTTGTCCCACATGCGCACGTGGAGGACGACGTCGCTGGGTGCGGCGCCGGGCTCGGGCTGGAAGCGCACGCCCATCCAGCCGTGGCAGTCGTTGTTCCCCTTGTAGGATTTGGCCGCGACGGTGTCGGCGAAGACGAAGAACTTGGTGGTGGCGCCGCGTTTCTCGCTGAGGCGGGTGATCAGGAGTTCATACTCGTGGTCGAGCATGGTCTGCAGGCGCTCGCGCGAGACGTAGCGGGGTGCCTTGCCGTAGATCGAATCGCTGAAGGTCATGTCGTAGGCGGACATGGATTTCGCGATGGTGCCGGCGGCGCCGCCGGCCTGGAAAAAGACCCGGGCGACCTCCTGGCCGGCGCCGATCTCGGCGAAGGTGCCGTACTTGGTCTCGTCGAGATTGATGGTGAGGGCCTTGCGATGGGTGGTGAGGAGCGCGGGCTGGTCCATGGGCGGGAGTGTGCAGAGGGTCGGCGCCGGTGCAAAGCGCAGGTTCACCGCGTTTTCAAAATGTGACGCGGGGGACCGGGCGGTCTCGCCGGGGGCGTAGCGTCGTGGCGCGGGGGGATGTGCTCGGGCGGAGTCCGGGTGGGCGAGGGAGGCGCGGGGGCCGGGGCGCGGGCCGGCTCAGGTCTGAGTCATGGCGAAGGCGTAGAAGTTGGCCCCCATGCGGAAGGCCTGGCGGGCTTTGCCCGGCCCGAACCAGCGGTCGCCATTGGTCCAACCGCAGTGGATGTCGCTCGGGCTCAGGAGGGCGACGATCCGGCCGTCGAGCACGAGGCCGTGGAGACCGTGGGGGGTGCCCTGCATGTGGGGGAGGCCGCGGGGGAAGTCGTAGACGCAGTGGAACACCGGGTGGTCGAAGGGGAGGCGCTCGAGGCGGGCCTCGGGGAGGATGCGGGCGAGGTCGTACTCGGCCATGCGGCGGAAAAAGGCGTCGCTGCGGTTGTTGGCGCCGAGGGTGCCGCTGCCGATGACGCAGTCCTCGGCGAGGAGAAAACCGCCGCGCCGGAGGTATTCACGGAGGTTGGCGCACTCCTCGTCGGTGAGCTCCGGGGGGCGTTCGCCATGCATGAAGAGCATGGGGTAGGAGCAGAGTTGTTCGAGTGAGCCGACGTCGGCGACATTCCAGCGTCGGTCGAGGCGAGCGGTGGTGTTTTCGTGGAGGTGGTCGATGAAGTTGAGGTCGCCCTGGGGGTGTACGCCCCAGTTGGTGGTGTTGCCGTCGAGCGAGCGGTAGCTGAGGCGGCCCCAAGGGGTGAGGAAGGGGGCGGGGGTCTCGGCCGCGCGGGTCTCGAGGCCGAGGGTGCGCAGTCCAAAAAAGGAGGCTCCGCCGGTGGCGAGCAGGCGGAGGAAGTCTTGGCGGAGCATGGGGGCGGGGGCGCGGACTTTTAGAGGAGGCGCCAGCGGCGGCGCAGAAGCATTTCCGTGATGTAGACGAGGACGAGGGCGAAGAAAAGGCCGCTGTGGTGCCAGAGCGGCTCGGTGCTCTCGCGGAGGAGTTCGCGGGCGGGCGCACGAGCCGCGGCGAGCCAGGAAGCCGGGGGGGCCTCG
>JBILUB010000133.1:0-6714 GCA_044371245.1 Opitutaceae bacterium | reverse complement strand
GCCGCGCTGGGCGCGGCCCCCCTCGCCGAGGTGGTGGAGGAAGAGGTTGGCCAGGATGACCGGGTAGTCGGACCAGCCGTTGAAGTGCTGCAGATCGGTCTGGTGCCAGGCTGCGGAAGCGGGCCAGAGAGCGGGGGCCGGCAGGCGGTCGAGCCCGTCGACCCGGAGGCCGTCGGCACGCAGCGTCAGGCCCAGCGCGCCATCGCCCGCACCGAGTTCGAGTAACCGCTCCCCCGGTCGATGAAGTGGAGGCAGCATGCGCCGAAACCAAGCGACGTTGCCCATCACGTGGTTGACCCGCAGCAGATCGCGCCGACTGCGCCGCGCCGCGGGCGAGTCCGGCGGTAGAGTATCGAGCAGCTCGGGTTCCAGGCGGCGAGGCACGGGCCTACGAAGCCCCACCACGGGTGGCTCGCAAGCGTGGCGGCGGCTTCGCCAAGCGTTGACCGGGAAGGGCCGGGGCTTGGAGCCGGGAAAGGGCCCGAGAGGTCGGACCGCGAAGAGGGTGAGGTTTGCAAATGCGTTTTGCGCCGGGCGCGGCGTGGCTGTGGGCTTGGGGCATGGAGCTTTTTCTGGGAGTGGATGCGGGCGGCACGCGGACGCGGGCGGTGGTGGTGGATCGCGCCGGAGCAGTGCGGGGCGTGGGGGCGGCCGGACCGGGCAACTGGCAGGCGCTCGGCCGTGAACGGGCCTCGGCGGAGTGGCGTGCGGCGGTGCTCGCGGCACTGGCCGACGCGGGCGGGGAAACGGATCAGATCTCCGCCGCGTTTTTTGGCTTGGCGGGGGTGAGAAACGAGTCGGAAAGAGAACCGCTGCGCGAGCTGTTGCGGCAGCTTTTGCCCACCGGGCGGATCGAACTGGCAGGCGACCTTGAGGTGGCGCACGCCGGTGCCCTGGGCGGGGGGCCGGGCGTGGTCGTGGTCGCGGGGACAGGCTCGGGCGCGTGGGGGAAAAATGCGGCCGGCGAGACCGCGCAGGCCGGTGGCTGGGGATGGCTGGTCGATGACAAAGGCGGCGGCTATTGGCTGGCCCTGCGCGGATTGAGTGCGGCGGTCGAGGGCGAGGACGGCCGCGGGGCGGCGACGGTTTTGGGACGCGGTGCGAAGGTGTTTTTCGGGAAGGAGAGCCTGCGCGAGGTGTTGGCGGATCTGCACGCGGGGAGGCGGGAGCGGGCCGAGGTGGCCGCCTTTGCCGCGGAGGTGAGAGCGGCGGCGCGGGCTGGTGATGAGGTGGCGGGGGCCTTGGTGGGGTCGGCGGTGCGGGAGCTCCTGCGACTCGCGGAGACGCTGCGGCGGCGCTTGATGCGGGGCGAGACGGTGGACCTCGCGGTGGTCGGTGGCCTGGATCTGGGGCCGGCGATGGCGGAGGCGGCGCGAGCGGCGGGATTCTTTCCGGTGGCGGCGTGGGGCGAGCCGGTGCTGGGGGCGGTATTACGGGCGGCGGAGCTGAGTGGTCCGGGGCTGGACCTCGAGGCGCGCACGCGTTTGCTGGGGACATGGAAACCCCCGGTTTAACGGATGCGACGGCAACGATCGGCGAAATAAAGTCCCGGGTGCTGGCTTTCGCTCGGGAGCGGGATTGGGAGCAGTTTCACGCGCCGAAAAATCTGAGCATGGCGCTGGCCGCGGAAGCGGGGGAGTTGATGGAGCACTTTTTGTGGGACAGTCCCGAGACCTCTCGGAGCAAGGTCGCGGAGGCGGATCGTCGCGGGAAGATCGAGGAGGAGTTGGCCGATGTGGTGATCTACGCCTTGGAGTTTGCGAACATGACCGGGATCGACGTCGCGGCCGCGATCGAGCGGAAGATGGCGCAGAACGCGGCCAAGTATCCGGTGGCCAAGGCGCGCGGTCGGAGCGCGAAGTACACCGAGTTATAGGGCGTCTGCGAGAGCGGCGCGGGGGTGGGGTGCATGGCAGGGCGCGTATATCGACGCTTGCCGCCGAGGTCGCGGGAGGTTTTGGCTGGGCGGGCCTAGCTTCAACGCCTGCCCGGGTGGTGGAATGGCAGACACGAGGGTCTTAGAAGCCCTTGCTTAACAGCGTGCAGGTTCGATCCCTGTCCCGGGCACCATAACGACTTAAGAAACTAGAGCAGCCCCTGACCTGCCCGCACCTATACGGGGGTCCTATACGGTGGGGATGGAGATCATCCCCACAAAAATCCAGAACCTGATCCGCGACGGCGGATCGAACGTTTACCACGTCCGCGTCCGAGTGGGCGGGAAGCTGGTAATTCGTTCCCTCGACACGAAGGTGTTCACCTGAGCGGCTCGAAGGACACCGGGTGGCAGAGGACCCAGTCGAAGTGTTTTTGGGAAATGCGAAGGAAGTCGCCGCTGAAGCGCTCGGCGGCGTCCATCACGTCCGCGACCCGGACTTTTGGAAAAACCGGGGCCTCGGGCACGGCCTCGAGGAGCACCTTGTGAAAGGCGATTTCCGCCTTGGTCAGAACGCTCTTGCGGGTGACATAGCGAGGTCTGGCCACCGGTTTCGGCGCTGGCGCATCAGGCGGCGCCGCGGCGCCCGGCGCGCCGGACAGAAGTTTGAGCTGGGTGAAAGGCATGGAGGGAGAGGGAACCGCTAAAGAACGCTGAGGGACGCTAAAAACGGGCTCGGGAGGGGATCCGGTCGGTGGAGGGGAGAATGGTGGTTATGCGGAGACTTCTTTAGGGGGGGGCCTTGCCGCCGGCTAAGTGTGACCGAAAACGCGAGGAAGCCGTTTACTCAGGAAAGATCCCAGCTTCGGCATCCTCGCTCCGTTCAACTCCTGAAACAGCCGGGCGGGCGCGATCTTCAGCGCGGCGAATACTCTGCGCGCCTTGGCGCTCGTGAGCACGGCGAGCAAGCTCTACAACTGATCCATGAGTGCGCGCTCGGTCATGCGGCCGTGCTTTATGGACGCAACAAAGTCGTCCAAAAAGGCGGGCATCAACTGAGCGAGGATGAGAACATGCCGGGCGTCTTGTCGTCCGGATTGCGGGAGGTCGGATGCATTTGCGATCTTGGCCTTGAGCAGGGCGACGGGCCCCGGCACGCGGACACGCACCGACTTCGATCCGATGGCCATCTCGAACGCGGAATCGCGGAGTTCTTCATTGGTCACGCCATGCACGTTCCTGAGCACCTCGACCAACATCGCCTGGCCCGAGTCGTCGTGGGCGATGACAACGCCGATTTCGTTCGAGGGCGGCTTGAGGGGAAAGAACTGCGGCTTCGCGCCGATGGTGGCTGCCAAATCAGTGAGCGTCTGGCGGTCGCCGAGCACGTCTACGTCGCGCGACACGAAGGGAGCGAGGTCGCGTGTGCGGTCTTCGTAGTAGATCGCCCACAAATTGACAGCCTGCCCGCCGACCAGAAGCACCGGGGCGGGCGTGGCAAGCGCGTCGGCAAAATCGCCTGGAGGCCGGGGCAAACTTTCAGACGGATGAGGGATCGACGAAGGCTAGCACGCGCACGGCCCGCGCGGCGGGGACGAGCGAGTTGCGTTCCTGCACGGCGGCCGGTGCCGCGAGATTCAGCTCCTGCACCAAGATGTCGAATTCGCGTTGGGCGCGTTTGAAGCGGGCCACGTGGGCGGGGCTCTTGAAGCGCGCGGGCATTTTGGGCGCGCAGGCCCAGATGCATTTCCGGACAGCGCTGGCTTTGGCGGGATCGATGCTGCGAGAGCGAACCACCTGTCGTGCCCCTTCGCGCAAAAGATCCATGACGGTGGTCCGCTCGCGGAGGGCGATGGTGGCGAGCGCGGCCAACACCGCTTCGTGTTCGGCGAGGCTGGCGCGGCGCTTGGACGGGGAAAGCTGGTTGGGCATCAGGGAAGGTTGATTCAACCTAAGCTTACATATCATTTCCAAAAGAACGAATTGGGCACGGAGTCAGGTGTGGGATGCGGCTAGTTTGCGGCCGGCGGCGGCGATGCGGCGGATATGGACGAGGCTTGTCACACCGGTATCGCGCCCGCCGTCAACCGGAGAAGGCCTCGAAACAGCGCAGGCGGTAGGCCTTGTGTCGCAGAGATGGCCAACACGCAGGGCCGCCGCCCGCAGATGTCCCACCCCCTGCGGTAGGGTGGAGGCATGCCCACGCTGCATGCCTACGCCGATGGATCGGGATTCTACGCCAAGGCCAATCTTCAGGGACGCGTCGTCACCTTTCAGCTAACCGCCGCGGCCGTTCAGCGACTCACGGGCGCGGGACTCGCGGCGGGCTCGCGTCTGCCGGCGAAGCTTCTGCTCGCGCTGATCCAGGCGGGGGACGCCTACACCGGCGCGGGGGCCGTGACCGATGATCCCGCGCAGGGCGCCTTGCCCTTCGGCGAGGGCGAACTCGATGCCGACGGCTTGTTGCCTCGCTGCGAAGAGACCGGTGGTCACCTCGAACTGCATCTCGTGGTGCTGGACGACGGGCTGGGCGGCGGACGCCGCCGGGCAAAGCTACTCGCACCCGAACCGCGCCATGTGCTGCGCAAGCACTCCGCGATGAGTTTGCCCGTATCGGCGCTCTCCTGGCGCGCCCTCGAATACCTGATCGCCTCGCGCCAGGTGCCCGCCGAGGCGAAGGCCGTGACGACGCTGCGGCGCTGGTTCAACCGGCAACTCGCCGACGCGTGGGACGAACTGGGCCGCCTCCGCGCGGCGCGCCAGACCGGTCTCGCCTTCACCGGCGCCGACGAACTGCCGCTGGGCTGAACCCGTGGCCCGATCTCGGACGCCCAGCCCCTCATCCCGCAGATGTCCCACCCCTGCGGGCAAACTTCCCTCTCCACGATGAACACCACGCTCCAGCTCGATTACCCCGCCATCCTCGCCAATGCCGCCCGGCCCGTGCACCTGGCGCTCACCTTTGACGCGCCTGAAATCACCGGAGCCCGCGCGCAGCCGGTGGCTTTCGTCGCGGTGATCGACCGGAGCGGCTCGATGGAGGGAGCGCCGCTCGCGGCGGCGAAACGCGCCGTGCGCGGCGTCGTGCGCAATCTGCGGCGCGGCGATTTCTTCGGGCTGGTGGTCTTCGACACGGAGGCGCAGGTGCTCGTGCCGCTGGCGGCCGAGCGCGACGTGGCGGGGCTCAGCCGAATCATCGACGGAATCCAGGCCGGCAGCTCGACGAATCTCGCCGGCGGCTGGTGCCTCGGGCGCGACCTGCTGGCGGACGCTCCCGCGGCCTGCCCGCGCAAGCTGCTTCTGCTCACCGACGGGCAACTCAACGCGGGGGTGACCGATTCGGCCATGGTGGCTCAGATGGCCGGGGCTGCGCTGGAGACGCACCGCATTCGCACAAGTTGCCTCGGCTTTGGACCGAGCTACAACGAAGACCTGCTCGACGCGGTGGCGAAGGCGACGGGCGGGGCGCTCCATGACGCGAATCAGCCGGACCAACTGCCCGAGGTGTTTCGCAAGGAACTCGACGGGCTCCAGAGCGTGGTCGTGCAAAACCTGCGACTGCGGGCGCGTTCTTGTGGCTTCGTGGAGCGCATCGCCGTCCTGGGCGACTACGTCGAGACCGAGTGGCCGGGTGGGGGAAAGGAGGTGGCGGTGGGCGATCTGGTGTCGGGCGAGCAGCGCGTGGTCGTGCTCGCGCTCGAGGTGCTGCCGATTCCGCCCGGGGCGGACGGCCGCGCGGTCGCCAACTGGGACGGCGAGGATCTGCTGGCGCTGGAAATTCGCTGCGACGTCATCACCGCCGGAGCGCTGGTGTCGCGGACCGAGAGGCATCGCGTAAAAGTGCGTCCGGTGCAGTCGCCGGACGATGTGCGCGTGAACGAGGACGTGTTGCCCTGGGTGACGCTGCAGTCCGCGGCGGCCGTAGTGGAACGAGCGATACGCCTGCGCGACGAGGGGCGGCGCGACGAGGCCGCCCGCCTGCTGAAGGATGAACTGGCGCGCCTGGCGAAGATACCGGCCTCGGACCTGGTCGCGGACGCGCGTCGGCTTCTGGAAACGGCGCGTCAGACGGTGGAGGAGGAAGACGTGCAGATCTACTCCAGCTCGCGCAAGAGTCTGCGCTCGATGAAGCGCTTCTACAGCATGGCGTCGTCGCGCGACGACACGGTCATGGAGAACTCCGCGCAGCCCTCGTTCAAAACACGCCGGCCGAAGCCCTCGGCGCCGCCGCCTGCGACGGGCACCCTTTCTCCGCCTCCGCCAGAGGCGCCTTCCGCATCGGGGACGTCGAATCCCCCGCAGCATCCGTGAGCGAAGAGGTCGGGCCGTGGTCGCGTCATCGGAAGTGTCGGGGGCCGGCGAGGCCGGGGAGAGGTTCATCGCTCCGGATGCCGACCCTGCGCTTTGGCGTGAGTCGGCACTCCGACCACTCCGTGCGGTGGGGCGGCGCGAGAGGGCCAGGCTGCGCGCGATCGCCCTTCGTTTGGAGTGGGTGCGACTTGAGCCCGGGCGGCGCCAGATGGCGGAGAACCTGGTGTGGTGGGCGGAGGAACATCTCGACCTTCCATCCCAGCGCCTATGGCTGGTCGAGCTGTGGACCCTGAACCGCGCCCGCGGTCTTCGGCAATGTGCCGAGCAGAAGCCGGATCTGCTTCGAGCCTTTGCGCAGGATCTGCGCTGCATGGCGCGGCGCCTCCACGAGGCCGGCGACGCGCCGGCGGAGGGCCGCGCGGAGTGCGAATTTCTCCGCCTCTGGTCCGATCTGCGCGAGCAGCGCGACTCGATCCCTCGCCTGGCAGGCGTGCTCGATCAACTTTTGCACGCGCGCCCAAACAGCT
>JBILUB010000132.1:0-6725 GCA_044371245.1 Opitutaceae bacterium | reverse complement strand
TGCCACAGATAGCGGCGCCAGAGGCGGCGAGGTTCCATCATTAATCTAAACAACCACTCTAAGCCGTACTTCTGGAGCGCGGCCGGGGCCTGTTTCACGGTGCCGGCGTGAAAGGCGAAGGCGGCGCCCACGCCGACCATGACCGAGCTGAGTTTACCCCGGTTTTGGTGCATCCAGATCTCTTGTTTTGGGCAGCCCAAGCCGATGAAGAGGACGCCGGGCGTGTCGTTGCGGAGTTGCTCAATGAAGGCGGGAGTCTGGCGCTCGAGTTCCGGTCCGAAAGGAGGGGAAATCAGGGCTTTGATTTCCAGGGTCGGGAAGCGCTTCAGCAGGTTTTCGCGCAAGCGGAGGAGCGTGGACTCGCTGCCCCCGAAAAAGCCGACCGATATGTTTTCGTCCGCGGCTCGTTTACACAGCTCCAACATCAGGGTGGGGCCGTAAACGCGTTCGGCCGCGGGGCAGCCGCGGTGTCGCAAGGCCCAAACCAGGGGCATGCCGTCCGAGGTGACGAAAGCGGAGGAGTTGACGATGTCCCTGAAGGATTCGGAGTCGTAGCTCTCCATCACCATGTGGACATTGGCGACGCAGACGTACTTCGAGGCGTGCGCCCGGGCCCAGTCGAGAATCTTTCGGGACACGGACTGGTAGGTGCCCGCGTCGATCCTCATGCCGCCGATCTGGATACTGGAAGGACTGTTTACCATGGATGCGGCGCCGAGGCTGCGCCCCGTCTCGGAAGGACGGTTACGCCCTGCTGTTATCGGATGGAATCTGAAAAGTTCAATAAGCACCCGACCCGAAAAGCACGACCCGGACGGTGCGCACGAGGATGACCGCATCGAGCCAGATCGACCAGTTCCGCACGTAGTAGGGATCCCATTTCGACATACCGAGGTTGCCGGTGTCGCTGCGACCGGAGACCTGCCAGAGGCCGGTCATGCCGGGTCGCATACGAGCGCGGATCTCCTGCACGTTGCCGGGGAGCTGCTCGAGGTGGTACTCGGGGAGGGGGCGGGGACCGACCAAGGCCATCTCGCCTTTCAGGACGTTGATCAGCTGGGGGAGCTCGTCGAGGGAGGTCTTGCGGAGGAAAACGCCGATCTTGGTGATGCGCGGATCCTTTTTCAGTTTAAAATTCTGCTCCCACTCTTCGCGGAGGGCGGAGTCGGTCGCGAGGAGGGCTTTGAGCTTTTGCTCGGCGTTCGGGACCATCGTGCGGAATTTCCAAGCCTTGAAGCGGCGGCCTCCGCGGCCGACGCGCTCCTGCCAGTAGAGGGGCGAGTGGCCGTCCTCGAGCCAGGTGAGTAGGGCGAGCACACCACAGACCGAGAGCCAAAACGGGGCGCTGGCCACGATGAGGAAGAGGTCGGCCGAACGCTTGCTCATCTGGGCGATGGGGTTGAGAGACTGCTGCCGGATTTGCAGGCCCAAGAGGCCGCTGATGTCCCTGGGTGCCACCCAGAGGCTGGGTACGTCATCGAGATCAGGAAGGACGAGGACATTGGCGTGGTTTTTGAGGGAGTGGTGGATGAGCCGGGAGGCCTTTTCGGCCTCGAGTCCCGCGACGCAGACGATCGCGGCATGGACATCGGAAGGGGAGTGGGACAAATCGCCGAGCACGGGGAGTTGACCAATCGTCTCTTGCTCCTCGTCGACGCAGACACCCACGGGGTTGTAGCCCAGACCGCCTTCGAGCTTCATGTGCTGGATGACCTTTTCCAGCGCCTCGGCTTTGCCAAAGAGGACCGTGGGGAGACCGTAGATGCCGAGGTGGATCAAGACGCCGCGAATCTGCGTGCGGCCGAAGGGCACGAGGGTGATCGCACAGAGCCAAGCGATCAAAACGCTCAGACGACTGAAGCTTTCGGCGGTCTGGGAGAAAAAGAGGGTGATGGTCGCGAGTGCGAAAAGTCCCGTGATGAGAAGGATCTGCTTTCGCAGGTGCTCGACCGCGCTCAGGCCCCAGCCGGGAAGCAATCCGGAGCAGAAGGAGCCCACCCACCAGGCCGGGATCAGCAGCCAACTCCAGATGGGCATGGCGGAATCGCCAAATATGTAAAATCGACTGAGCGATGCGATCGCCAGGGAGCCAGCCAGGGCCAAGCCGTCCATGGCGGCGATCGCGACCGTGTTTAGGGCGATCCGCTGGGACTCTGCCAAGGAGCGTCTTCTCGCCTGGCGCAAGAGATGAAGCTGCTCGAATTTGAGCGTGCAGCCAGAGTCCATTGTGGTGGTGGAAGATTGCAGGTTCATTGCTGGAAAGCCGTAGGTTAAGCGCGGTGCTCAGGTTTTTTTGCTCTGCATTCCGGAGGTCTTACTCGCGGGCTCACCCGCAGTTTGGTGCGCTTTGCGGGGTCGTGCTGAGGAAGTGGCTGGGAACGATCATTTGAAGCTGGGAGGCCGGTAGGGTCATCACCCCAGATTTAGCATGGAGCGGGCCGAGTCGATAGTCTTTCTCCTATGCCTTGCGAAAACAGAGTAAAATTCTTCTTTGGAGCAGGTTATGAAAGTGGAAATTAACGCTCTTGTCTTACACTTCTAGACGTTAATGCCTAGAACATGGAGTTTTAGGAGCGTGGTGGATTCCTGGTCTCCGCGCATTTGTTGTGCTAAACCGCTGCTGGGCGAGAGGGCGTCAGAAGGGCTGCGGAAGGTGGAGAGGGGGCCTCGGGGCGGAGCATTCGCGGCCGGGCCCGAGCCCGGTGAGCGTGACACGGGGCCTTTTGCCAAACTCGGGCGTTTTGCCCGAAGGTGCGCGGGCTCGGGAGCCGGCTTTGTCGGCCGCTGGCGGGCTTCGTCGCCCTCTTGGCTGCCGCCTACTGATCGAATGGGGTGGGAAAAGGAGGCTGAGGAGGGGGCGCGGGAGGAGCTTAGGGGCGTCTGCTCTCGAGGGTAGCTGCTGGGCGACGAGGACCTTGCTGGAGTTGTCGCTTCGTAAACTCCTCGCGTGCTTGGGCAATCGAGCGAACTCGACGCCGAGCCTACGGTCCTAGCTGGCGCTCCGCCCCACGCACCGGGCGACCCGCTCTTGTCGGGTTACTTGCCCGGGCTGGATTCCAAAAGCGGGACAAAAACGGGACCCACCCGAAAAATGAAGGCACAAAAAACCCCGCAACACTTGGGTTAAGTCATTGCGGGGTAAATGGTGGCAAGACCCGGAATCGAACCGGGGACACGTTGATTTTCAGTCAACTGCTCTACCGACTGAGCTATCTTGCCGTACACGCGGGAAGCGCGGGAGCCGGGAGCAAAGTGCCCGGCAAACGAGCGTCAACGGGATTTTTCTGCTTTTGGCCGCCTTCGTGAGCAGCGGGTCAGGCGAGGGCCGATTGGAAGCGTCAGCGACTCGCGAGGCGGAGCAGTCGGGAGCTGGTTTGGGAATCGCGTCCTCGGCGTCCGGTCCGGAGAAGGTGAAGCGAAGTCGATTTTGCGGGAATCCGTCGGCTCAGCCCCTGCGGGCAAAGTTGCGCCGCGAGCCAAGGGCTTGAATCCCACCGCGCTGATGATCCGTCGTTCCCTAAGCGAAGGGTTGGGGCGAGGGACCACGTCTCGGTTTTCGAGTCCTTCGTTCGGAGGGTCTGGTCGAGCTGCCTGCGGATGGTGACGGAGCGTCTCAGCCGTTCGGCGGGAATAAAACACTGCCCGCCGCGGAAGCCCGACCTGGTCAAGAGAAGCTCCGTCAAAACGGAACCGAGCCAGTCAGCGGCCGCCTTTCCAGAAATGGACGATGAGGCGGTGGAAGCAGTCCGGGGGTGTGGCTGGAGGAAACAATCCCAGCCCGCGCGCAAGCCCGAGGAGAAACCAGGGCGGCCCGTGTTGCCTTGGGCGTCATGGACCTCGGGTCCGGGTCGGCACCGGTCACCGTGGCCGCGTGCGTTTCGATTTTGGCTAATGACGGGCGATACTTCCCGCACACCGCCGAAATCGCGGAGACAAACTTTACCGGGGACGCGTTACCCAGAGCATGGCGGGCAGATCGGGGACGATCGACTCTTTCACTTTGTCTTGAGAGCGCGATTTTCTCGGGGTGGGGACGCCAGCGGGGTCATCCTTTTTACCTAGATGGAAGCCTTGAGAGTCTTCGAAGCCTTCGGGAGCCTTAAGCAGGAAAAAAACGAACACGCCGGCCAGAAGGACCGCTAGGCTCGCCAACACGAGGAGTAGGGGGATCATTGTTGTAGGGTCGCCGTGGGGAAATCGGCGGGGGTTACCCGAACTTGAGCATGCAATTCGTATTTCGACTAGCTGGGTGGGTCAACTCGTGATTCCAGAATTGTCACACAATCTTTGATAAAAATTTGCCATAGAGTAAACGGTAGGAGGCCCGGCGTAGACGAAGGAAAACAAGGTCTTTTAGGGAAGTGACTTACGGCTGATGGGGTGGGGTTGACCGCTTGGGCGTAGCGTCCGCCGGGGGGAAAGATTTGCGCCGAAATCCAGGGGTACCGGCGGGGATCGGAGGGGGATTTAGGGGCGCTCCCCCATTCGGGGGCCCTGTCGGAGCCGGTGGGCACGCGTGCTTCAAGTGCGAAGGCGATCCGCCTCCGCTCCTGACCAACGCGTGCTCGCACCGTTCGGCGACCTTCCGTGCCGGGCGAGGAAATCCTAGGTTTGGATGAGCTCGCGTAGATCGGCCAGGCTGAGTTTGGCGTTGGCGGCGTCGCTGGCTTCAAACACGTCGGCGAGCAGACGCCGTTTTTGATCCTGCAGGAGAAGGACCTTTTCTTCCACGGTGCCGGAGCAGATCAGTTTGTAGGTGGTGACGACTTTGGTTTGGCCGATGCGGTGGGCCCGGTCGGAAGCCTGGGCCTCGGCGGCGGGATTCCACCACGGGTCGAAGTGGACGACGGTATCGGCCGCGGTCAGGTTAAGGCCGGTGCCTCCGGCTTTCAGGGAGATGAGGAACACGGGCACATCGGCTTCTTGCTGGAAACGGTCCACCTCGGCCTGGCGGCGTTTCACGGGGGTGGCGCCGTCGAGGTAGCAGTAGGCGAGGCCCTGGCGATCGAGCTCGTCCCGCAGGAGGCCGAGGAGGCTGGTGAATTGGGAAAACACGAGCAGGCGGTGGCCGTCGTCGACCGCTTCGGCGAGGAGTTCGCGGAAAGCCTCGAGTTTGGAGGAGGCGGAAGCCTCGGCCATCTGCTCGACCAGGCGTGGATCGCAGCAAATCTGGCGGAGGCGGAGCAACTGGGTGAGGGTGGCGATGCGCAGGGTGTTTTCCGTGGCGCCGGCACCGGCCAGGTGGTCGAGCTCCTGCTCGGATTTGCGTTGGTACTCGGCGTAGAGCGCCGCTTGTTCGGTGGTGGGCTGGCACCAGATGACCTGCTCGATTTTCGGGGGCAGCTCGGTGGCGACGGCGGACTTGGTGCGGCGGAGGATGTAGGGGGCGGTTTGTTTTTGGAGGCGTTCGTCCTGCCAGGCGCGGTCGGTGGTTTTGAGGCCGGATCCGGCGGCGGCGGGCAGTTTTGCGTCCACGTACCCGGGCAGGATTATTTCGAAAAGGGTGCGGAGATCTTCCAGGGAGTTTTCCACCGGGGTGCCGGTGAGGAAGAGTCGGCTCTCGGCGTGGAGGGAGCGGAGTCCGCGGGCGTTGAGGGAGCGGCGATTTTTCGCGTGTTGGGCCTCGTCCGCGATGAGGGTGGCGAAATCGACGCCGGAGAGCAGCTCCGAGTCTCGCGCGAGGGTGCCGTAGGAGGTGAGGATCAGGTCGTGGGCTGACGCGTCGTCGACGGAGGTGAGGCGTTTGGCGCCGTGGTGAATAAAGGTGCGCAGGCCGGGGGCGAAGCGCGCGGCCTCGCGGCGCCAGTTCTCCACAAGGGAGGCGGGGCAGACGACGAGGGAGGGTCGGTGCCGTTTATCGGGAGTGGCGTCGGAGATGGAGGCGAGGAGGGCGAGTGCCTGAGCGGTTTTTCCCAGGCCCATTTCGTCGGCGAGGATGCCGCCGAGGCGGTTGCGGTGGAGGTGCCAGAGCCAGGCGGCCCCGATCTGCTGGTATGGGCGGAGGCTGGCGGAAAAGGTGGCGGGGATCGGGGCTGGATCGAGGCGGGACAGATCGCGGAGTGCCTCGGCGCGCCGTCGCCAGGCGGGGGGGGGCTGGTAGTCGGGCGAGAGGGTCTCGAGCATGTCCTGAAGCTCGGGTATCCGGGCTGCGGATACGCGCTGGGTGCGGCGCGAGGCCAGGGGCGCGGCGGTGCCGCCGGCGAGGGCGGCCTGGGCCCGGGAGAGGCGGTCGATCTGGTCGGGGGGCAGAAGGTAGATTTTTTTCCCGTCCTCGACGAAGCGGCGTCCGGCCGCCAGGGCGGAGCGCAGATCCTCGTCGCGCACTTTGCCGGCGGCGAGGCCGACGGACACGGTGAACTCCCCGCCGCCTTCGTCGTCGATCTCCGCGCGGACCTCGGCGGCGGCGAAGACGGCGGAGTGTTTTTCGAAGTTGGGGGTGAAGTCGGCGTGGAAGCGGGAGCGGAGCTCTTCGTGGTGGGCGGCGAGAAAATTCAGCACCTTGTGCCGGTCGCGCAGCCACCATTTGCGGGTGGAGGGATCGAGCACGAAGCCTTGGTTGCCGAGGAGCTCCCGGGCGGCGGCGTAGGCGGGGTGTTCCCGGGAGGGCAGGGAGATGGCGAGGTAGTGTTCGCTGCCGTCCACGGTGAGGGGCGTGGCTGGTTCGTCTTTCGGGGTGAGGCGGGGGCCTTGGTGGGAGAGGGAGCGGGGGCCGGGGCTGGGCGGGC
>JBILUB010000159.1:0-6197 GCA_044371245.1 Opitutaceae bacterium | reverse complement strand
CATCTACGACCGCGACTCGGGCCGGCTCACCCGCGCCACCGAGCAGGCCCCTCACCTGCCTCGCGAACGCCTCCGCCCCGCCAGCCCCGTCCGCTTCACCTCGCGCGACGGCCTGGAGATTCACGGCTACCTCACCCTCCCCGCCGGCGCCAGCAAGGAGCGCCCGGTCCCGCTCGTCGTTTTGCCCCATGGCGGCCCCGTCGTGCGCGACTTCTGGGTTTACAACCCCCTCGTTCAGTTCCTCGCCAGCCGCGGCTACGCCGTGCTCCAGCCCAACTACCGCGCCTCCGCCGGCTACCTCTGGCCAAACTACTCCGAAACTGTCGGCGATTTCGCCGGCATGCGCGACGACGTCATCGACGCCACCCGCTCCGCGCTCCGCTCCGGCCTCTTCGACGAACGACGCGTCGCGATCCTGGGCGGCAGCTTCGGCGGCTACCTTGCCCTTGCCTGCTCCACCGAGGAGCCCGGCCTCTACCACGCCGCGATCAGTTTCGCCGGCGTCTTCGACTGGGCCCGCATGCTGAAAAAAATCGAGCCCATCGGCTCCATCTCACTCGGCTTCGACCGCTGGCGCGAGCGCCTCGGCGATCCGCTCCGCGACAAGGCTCGTTTCGACGGAATCTCCGTCCTCAAGCGCCTCGACCGCCTCCAGGCCCCCGTCCTCCTCGCCCACGGCAAGATCGATCGCACGGTTGATTACGAGCAGACCAAGCGTCTCGCCGCCGAGCTCCGCCAGCGCGACCACCCGCACGAAGTGATCTACTTCCAGGACGCTCCGCACGGCCTGCCGGCCTTCAAGGACCGCGTCGCCTACTACCGCGCCGTCGAAAGCTTCCTCGCTCGCCACCTCGCGTCATCACCTTGAGCGCCGCCCCCACGCCGCCGGGCCGCGCTTGAAAAGCGCTCAACCGTCCCGCTTCCCGTGCCCCACGGCCCCGCGCCTGCTGCGCCCGGTCGCCATGCGCCTCCTCCGTACCGCCCGCGCCCTGAGTGCCTCGATCGCACTCGCCCACGCCGCGCTCCGCGCCGCCGAGTTCGACCTCAACACCGCCACCATCGCCGACATCCAGGCCGCCATCGCCGCCGGCGCCCTCAGCTCCGAAAAACTCACCTCCCTCTACCTCGCGCGCATCGCCGCCTACGAGGACGCCGGCCCCAGGCTAAACGCCATCATCACCCTCAACCCCCGCGCCCTCGAGGAGGCCCGCGCCCTCGACACCGAGCGCGCCTCCGGAAAATCCCGCGGCCCCCTCCACGGCATCCCCGTCGTCCTCAAGGACAACTTCGACACCACCGACCTCCCCACCACCGGCGGCTTCTTCGGCCTCAAGGACAACCTCCCCCCGACCGACGCCACCCTCGTTACCCAGCTCCGCGCCGCCGGCGCCCTTATTCTCGCCAAGGTCAACCTGTCCGAATTCGCCTCCGGCGGCGCCATGTCCTCCCTCGGCGGCGCCTCGCTCAACCCCCACGCCCTCGACCGCACCCCCGCCGGCTCCTCCGGCGGCACCGGCGTCGCCATCGCGGCCAACTACGCGCCCCTCGGCTACGGCACCGACACCGGCGGCTCCATCCGCGGCCCCTCCACCGCCAACGGCATCGTCGGTCTCAAGCCCACCCACGGCCTCCTCTCCCGCGCCGGCATCATCCCCCTCGCCCTCGCCTTTGACACCGGCGGCCCCATGACCCGCTCCGTCTACGACGTCGCGGTCTCCCTCAACGTCACCGTCGCCACCACCCCCGACCCCCGCGACCCCGCCCCCGCCAAAGCCGCCGGCAAAACCATCCCCGACTACACCGCCGTCCTGAAAAAAGACGCGCTCCGCGGCGCCCGCATCGGAGTCGCCCGCGACTTCCTCGGCCAGGACGCCGAGGTCGACGCCATCATCGAGTCCGCCCTCTCCGCCCTCCGCGCCCAAGGCGCCGAACTCGTCGACGTCCGCTTCCCCGTCACCATCCTCACCATCCGCTCCGAGCTCTACAACGCCGTCCGTCGCCCCGAGTTCAAGGCCCAGATCGCCGACTACCTCGCCACTCTCCGGCCCGGCTTCCCCAAGACCCACGCCGACATCCTCGCCCTCTCCGAGAAAGTCACCTCGCCCACAGCCGAAGGTTTTTTCCCCAACCTCGGCCGCCTCGCCCTCTACCGCACCGAGGCCAAGTCCCCCGGCCTCGACGACCCCTCCTACCGCGCCGCCCTCGATCACGGCCTGCCCTACGTGCGCGCCGTCGTCCAAGGCCTCTTCGACCAACACAAACTCGACGCCATCGTCTACCCGACCAACCCGCGCCGCCCCGCCCTTCTCGGCCAGGAGCCGCCCTCGCCTGTCGCCGGCGGCGCCGCCGCTGCCACCGCGCCGGGCAGCGCGACCAATTTCGCCAACCTCACCGGCTTTCCCGACCTGATCGTCCCCGCCGGCTTCACCACCTACGGGCTCCCCGTCGGCATCAGTTTCTTTGGCCCCGCCTTCAGCGAGCCCCGCCTCCTCGCCCTCGGCTACTCCTATGAGCAAGCCACCCGCGCCCTCCGGCTTCCGACCCACACCCCGGCGCTCCCCGGCGAGCGCTTCACCTACTGACCGTTCCCGCAACATGAGCTCCCTTCGTCCCCTTCTCTCCGCCCTTCTCGCCACCTTGGCCGGGCTCCCTGCGCTCCCCGCCGCGCAGCTCGACATCACCACCGCCACCACCGTCGAGCTCCAGGCCGCCTACGCCGCCGGCCTTCCTTCCGAGAAGGTCGTCGCCGCGTACCTCGCCCGCATCGCGGCCTATGATCAACAGGGCCCGACGATCGACTCCATCATCACGCTCAATCCCCGCGCCCTCGCCGAGGCCCGCGCGCTCGACGTCGAGCTGCGCGCCGGCAAATCCCGCGGCCCGCTCCACGGCATCCCGGTGCTCCTGAAGGACAACGTCGACACCTTCGACCTGCCCACCACCGGCGGCTCCCAGCTCCTCGAAGGCTCCCTCCCGCCCGACGACGCCTTCATCACCAAAAAACTTCGCGAGGCCGGCGCCATCATCCTCGCCAAGGTCAACCTCTCCGAATGGGCCGGCTCCGGCGGCTCCGCCAGCGGCGCCCCGCCCGAGATCCTCAAGGCCGGCTTCATCCCCGGCGGCTTCTCCTCCGCCGGCGGCCAGACCCGCAATCCTCACGCCCTTGATCGCAGCCCTTCCGGGTCCTCCGGCGGCACCGGCGCCGGCCTCGCCGCCGCCTTTGGCGTCATGGGCATCGGCTCCGATACCGGCGGCTCGGTACGCGGCCCCTCCTCCTTCAACGGGATCGCCGGCCTCAAACCCACCCGCGGGCTCCTCTCCCGCGATGGCATCATCCCCCTCGGCCTCTCCTTCGACACCGCCGGTCCCATGGCCCGCAGCGTCTACGATGTCGCCGCCATGCTCGGCCCCATGACCGGCATCGACACCGCCGACTCCGCCACCTACGCCAGCGGCGGCCACTACCACGCCGACTACACCCCCTTTCTGAAACGCGGCGCCCTCCGCGGCGCGCGCATCGGCGTGAACCGCGATTACCTCGGTCAGGACCCCGAAGTGGACCGCCTTTTCGAGGCCTCCCTCGCCACCCTGCGCGAGCTCGGGGCCGAGCTCATCGACCCCGTATCCATACCCGAATACCTCCGGCGCGCCCGTGCAGACATCTATAACGTCGTCGTCCGCGCCGAGTTCAAGGCCGACCTCACCACCTATCTCGGCACCACCGCCCCGGCGTATCCAAAAACCTTCGACGAGGTCGTCCGCCTCTCCAACGATCCCGCCACCGCCTACCGTTCGCCCGGCAAAGCCGCGGGGCTGGCCTGGGTCTCCCAGCCCGGCATCACGTTTGATCTCGATGACCCGGTCTACCTCGCCACCAAGCGGCAGATCCTGCCCGCGCTCACCGCCACCTTCGAAGCCCTGATGGCCAAGCACGCTCTCGACGCCATCGTGTATCCCACCATGCCCAAACCCGCCCTGCCGATCAACCCGGTCGACGGCGTGGGTTGGCCCGAATCCGCCGCCGCCTTTGCCAATTTCACCGGCTGGCCCGACGTCATCGTGCCCGTGGGTATGACGAAAGACGGCCTGCCCGTGACGATCAGTTTCCTCGGCCGTGCCTGGACCGAGCCCGCGCTGCTGGCCTACGCCTACGACTACGAGCAGGCCACCAAAGCCCGCGTCCTCCCCAAGCACACGCCCGCGCTTCCCTCCGATATGATCACCTACTAATTCAGATCGAATGCGCTTTGGTGTCTCAAGCACCCTCCTCTTCTGTTGGATCGCCGCGTTCCTCCCTTTGAACGCGGCCCGCGGAGCGGAGCGATGGCAGAAGATCGAGGGCGATGGCTTCGTGATTCTCACTCCACTGAAGCCCGTCGCCGCCAAGCGCTTCGCCGGCGACCTGGAGCTTTTTCTCCAGGCTTTGGATGACATGCTTGAGGTCGAGCGCTCCCGACTCGCCCCGCTGACTTTGGTGGTGATGCCCCATGGCCGCGCTTTGACGCCTTACCGCCCACGCTTGGAGTCCGGAGTCGAGCGCGATGATATCGACGCGTTCTTTGCACGTGACGCTTCCTGGGCCGTTGCCGCGCTTGATGACCTGCGCAGCGACGATTCCGCGCGGGCGTTGGTTCAGCATGAGGCCGTCCACTGGTATCTCAGCGGCTTGGAAACCAGGCTCCCCCTCTGGCTCGAGGAGGGCTTCGCCGAGGTGTTCTCCACTTTCGCCCGGAAAGACGACCAAGTCTATTGGGGTGACTTAAAACCTGGGGCCACCCGCTTTTTGGACGGCGGCGGGCGGATGCCCCTGCGTGAGCTGCTCAGGATCACTCACGACTATTCCTCGGACGGAAATCGCCAGCACGTTGGCTCCCTCTACGCCACCTCCTGGCTCTTCCTGCATTTCTTGCTTTTCGGCGAACATGACCTGCCACGCACCGGCATCAATGCCTACGTGAACGCGCTTCGCGTCGATCCGCGGCCCGACACCGCGATCGAGCGCGCCTTCGGCGTCGACATCGGCACCCTCGAAAACGCTTTCGACACCTACCATCGTAAAGGACGCTTTGGTCTTCTGAGCAAACCCGCTCCTCGCCTTGCTCCTCCCCGTCTTGGCACCGCATCTCCAGAGGAGGTGCAGATCGCTTTGGGACGTCTCGCCCTGGTTGGGCGAAATACGAAAACCGCCCTGGAGCATTTGGCCAAGCTCCGCGCGCTCGCCCCCGAGTCCGTGGCCGTTGACGAGCTTGCTGGTCAGATCGCACGTACCCAAGGGGACCGCGCTGGCATGGTGGAGGCGTTTCGCGCGGCCATGGCTCGCGGGAGCGAGGACGCCGGCGTCTATTTTTGGCTTGGGCTTCACGAGATACTTCCCGCCGGCGCGGATCTCGGCCATACCTTGTCTCTGCCTTTGGATCCGCTCGCGGCGGATGTCGCGCGCAGTGGCGCCGAGTTGCTCAAGCGATCGATCGCTCTTCACCCCCGCTGGAGCCCGTCCTACCTGGCCTTGGCGCGCGTGGTGCCTTTCCTCACGGACGCCCGTCCGGACGATGAGGCCCCGCTGCTCGCCGCCGCTCGCCGCCACCCCGACGCGCTCGAAGTCTGGTGGGCTCTCGCCTACCATGAACGACGTTCCGGCCGCCTCTCTGACGGACTGCAAAGGCTCTATCAGTTAGGCGACCTTGCCGCCGCTCTAGAGCAGCCGGCCCAGGCCCGCATCGCCCGTCAGATGGCGGAAGAGTGGGACCTCGACCTCGGCTTTGGGCTGCTGCGAGACGCGCTTGACCGCCGAGACTTCGCCGTCGCCCTCCATATAATCCAGCGACTGGAACCGGATCTTTCGCCGGCGCGTGCCCGCGAGCTGGCGGTTCTGCGCGCCCGCTACGAAGTCGAAGTTTCACGCTAAATGAAAAGCCGATCCAAAGACGTCGCACCTTGACCATAAAAAGTTTCTATAAGATCCTAAAGCGGAGGTGATTACCTTGTCTTGCTCGTTGCGAATACACCGGCGCCCCGTGTCCGACCCGGCTGACGGGGGACGACCTGTTTTGTCAAGAGTCAAGGTGTGACGTCTTTAATCTTAGCTTCCGCCCTACGCGTGGCGGCGCGCTTTCCGCGCCGCGCGCAGCTGGCACATTTCCCGCACTCGGCTACGTCCGCTTCTGTATTTCATGTCTCTGGTCGCCCGAATCCTCATC
>JBILUB010000131.1:0-6796 GCA_044371245.1 Opitutaceae bacterium | reverse complement strand
CCCAGAACACCGGGCCCGCCAAGGGCTGGCGACGTTTGCTCCCCTTTTCGGTGCAACGAAGCAGCGCGGGTGTGCGGGTGCGTGTCGCCTGGGCGCAGGCGCTGGTTTGCGTGCTGCTTCTGGGCTTGCTGGGGTGGAGCGGGGCGGCCGGCGCGGCGTATTTGTTCGTCAAATACCGGCGGGGCTTCGACGAGGTGCGGTTTTCGCACATGCTTTTCTACCCCTCGATGCGGGATGAGTACCGGATCGCCCGGGGCGACTTCATGGTAAAGGAGGCGGGGCGCCAGTTCGGGGAGAAGAGGTATCGCGAGGCTTTCTACAATTTGCGCCTGGGTGTGACCCAGTCGCCCGGCAACCGCGAAGGCCGGCTGATGCTGGCGCAGCTTTATCTCGCCTGGGACCGGGCCGACCTCGCGCACTCGACCTTGATCGAGGGATTGCAGGCGAATCGGGAAAACGCGGAGTACCTGCAGACCGTGTTCGGGTTTCTGCTTCAACGACAGGCGGACCAGGAGCTGCTCGAGATCAGCCGCGCTCTTCTCGCCGGTCGCGATGAGACGTCGCCGCTGGATGATCGCTTCCGGGTGATCGCGATGGCGCGAGCCACGGCGCTTTTTTTTCGCGGCAACTATGACGAAGCGGAGGACACTTTGCGCGCCTACCAGCTACTGGGCGTCCCCGACGGTCAGAGCCTCTCCCTGCGCATCGGGTGGGAACGAGGGGACCGCGAGGAGGTGCTCACCCGGCTGCAGGCGCTCACCGAGCAGTCGCCGGGCAACGACCAGTTCTACGCGCAGTATGCGGAGTACCTCCGGGAAATGGGACGGGATGATGAATTTCGCCGCCTGTGCATCCTGCGGCAGCTCGCCTACCCCGAACGCGCGCGGCCGCGAATCGATCTGCTGTATCTCTATGACAAGGAGGGCGACCTGAAGGCGGTCGACGCCGGGGTCGAAGATCTCTTTCGCGATTTCGCGAACGAGGGGGAGGTCCTGGTCGCGCTTGCGGATTTTGCAGCCAACACGGGGCGTCCGGCGCTGGCGCGGCGGATCTACGAGCACTGCCGCGCCCGCGATCTGCCTTGGGAGGGCCCCGCGCTCATGACCGTGGAGGCGCACATCGTGGCCCGCGAGTTTGCCGAGGCGCTGGAGGCCACCCGCGAAATGGCGCAGGCGAATCCGGAGTGGGGGCGTCGCTACTCCTCGATCTTCAGCGGTCTCCAGGCGATCGCGAATCATGGGCTGGGGGACGCGGAAGCGGCTCAGCTTTTCCTGAACAACTTCCTCAAGCAATCCGGGGTGCGCGCGGACAATCTGGTGGCGGTCTCGAACCGGCTGGTCGCCGTCGGCGCGCGCGACCAGGCCCGGCAGGTGCTCGTCCAGGCGGTCAAGACCGACCCGCTGAACCAGACCGCTCTGGTGGGCTTGATCCAACTCGACCTCGAGCTTGGACAGAGCGATTCCCTCGCGCCGAATCTCCGCCGGCTTTTGACCATGCGCAAACCTCCGGTCGATCTGCTGGAGCGCGCCTATGCCGAGCTCGCCCGTGATCGTCATCTTTTTGCTCCGGGTCGCGCCGACTTGCTCGATGAGCTCGGTCGCACACGGGGGCAACGCGGCAAGGTCGGTCGGGGCTGAGGCCCGCTCAGGGGGCACGACCCTGCTCTTCCGGCCGAGGCACCGGACTGTCGGGCTCTGCATCCCCCGCTGGTGGAGGACGTGGAGTGATGCGCAGGTCTTTGCTGAACAACTCCAGCGCGCGTCCTCGCAGGATTGTCACATCGCTGCTCTCGCTCGACACGATGTCGGCCAGCCAGCGGTGCTGGGCGTCCGCCCAGGCCAGATCGACCACCGTCCCCGCGGGCAGGGATTGGTGCCGGCCTTCCTCCCATCGGGCGAGCAGACTGCCCCGACGCACGTAGGCGATGGCGCGTACCGGACCGCCTTTTCGCGCCAAGGGCTCACCCGCTTCGAGGTGGATCTCCCGGAGCGGCTCATCGGGCGGGGGCAACACCACCGAAATGTCGCGGGCGAAGAGCGCCTCGAAGGTCCAGTCGACCGTGACGCGCAGCCGCCGCACCAGACCGGGAAGTTTCGCCAGGTAGATCGAGCGCCACATCCACCAGGCGAGGAAGCCGCGGAAATGAAGTCCAAACACCTCCGCGACCGCCTGACGTGACCCGATCGAGGCGAGCTGGCCCAGGTAGCGATGGCTAAATGGCCGCAGCGCGGGGGGCGGGATACTGGCCCCCTGATCGGCGCTTGCCGGCTTCCGCGCCAAATCCTCGTGCCGCAGCACGCGGGCGAGGTTTTCTCCCAGCTGCTGTCCCGCGCGTTGGGCCAGTTGAGCGGTGGGCGGCGCGGTTTTGGCCCGGCCTCGATCGACCCAGGGCACGGCGGCGCAGTCGCCCGCGGCCCAGAGCTCGAGGCATCCGCGCACCCGCATGGTCGGCTCGGTGGGGATGCGTCCGCGCTCCGTGGCCAGGCCGAGTTGTCGCGCCACGTCGAGCACGACCGGGTGGGGCGCGTTGCCGATGGTCGAGATGATCGTGTGCGCCTCGATCGATCCGCCGTCGGAGAAAAGCACGCGGGAGGCGCTGGCCTCGGCCACCCGTTTGCCCAGATGCAGGTCGATGCCGCGGTCTTCGAGAACCCTGGCCGTGTAGGCGCCCAGCTCCGGCCCGATCTCCGCCAGGAGCGTGGGCTGCGAGTGCACCAGCGCCACTCGCATCTGCTTGTCGCGCAGGCGTGGATACAGGGGCTGCGCGGCTCGCAAAAGGTCGTGGATCTGCCCGGCCACCTCGACGCCGGTGTAGCCACCTCCCACCACGACAAAGCTCAGCAAGCGCGCACGCACCGCCTCGTCCTCGACCAGATTGGCCTCCTCGAGGCGATTGATCACCGCCGCGCGCAGGCGCAGCGCGTCGCTCACGCTTTTCAAGGGCCAACCGTGCTCCGCCATGCCCGGCACCTTGGACAGGTCGGTCACGCTGCCCAAACACAGGACCAGATGCCGAAAACCCACCGTCTGATTCCGGGTGAAGCGGCCGCCGTCCACCGTCAGCGACCGCGCGGCCACGTCGACCGAGCCGATCGATCCCTGCAACACCGTGACTCCGCGGCAGTATTGGCGCAGGGGATTCACGACATCCGCCGGTCCCAGCGCGGCGCCGGCCACCTCCGCCAGCATCGGGTGAAACACGAGCACATTACGCTCGGCGATCAGGGCCACCCGCGCCCGCGCCGCCGCCCTTCCGAGGGCATTGACCAGCGCCCGCGCCGTGTGTGCGCCCGCGAATCCGCCCCCCGCGATCACGACGTCGAACTGCATTTGGCGACCCAAGTGCCCGACGGGCGCGGGGGCAAATCGATGCCGGTCCTTTTGCGTGACGAGTCTGCGCCTGGTCTCCAGCATCCGACCCGCGTTCACCATGTCCGACGCAGTCGAGCTTTTCCAAGCCGTGATCGACGACCACCGCCGCCGCCCGCGCCACCGCGGCTCTTTGGCGGGAGCGCACCGTTGCGCGCGCGCGGAGAATCCCCGCTGCGGCGATCAGTGCACTGTCGAGTTGCGCCTCGCGCCGGGGGAAGCGGCGGAGACCGAAACGGCTTCCCGCCGGGTGGAGGCAGCCTCGTTCACCGGCTCCGGTTGTGCGCTTTCCCAGGCCTCGACATCGATCGCCACAGTCGCGTTGACGGGCTTGGATCTTGGCGCCGCCATGCGGCTGGTAGCCACGGTCGAGCGGCTATTGCTCGATCCCGAGCGGACGCGGCTGGCGGAGATTCCCGAACTGCCGCCGGAGGTGGCGACGCTGGCCGCGGTGCGATCCTTTCCCGCGCGCCGGGATTGCGCCCTGGTCGGCTGGCGGGCGGCCCGGGCGGCGCTGGACGGGCCCGATCTGGCCGGGTGACCCGAGGCGGCTCCGCGTCGCTTGGGGGCTTCGCCGCCCGCCCGCTCCCAGCGGCGCTCCGCGTGCGGCATCGGCTCGCGGACGGCTTCTTGCCACCGGTGCATCCCCTGTTTCGCCTCAGTCGCCCGGCTCTGCACCGCGGGGACACCGCAGACGTGGGGAGGAACCCGCGGTCCGGCCCCGAACCCCTCCCTTGACCTTCGCTCCCGGCCGGGAGCAGCGTGATCGCGACATGACCACAAAAGTGCTGCTGGTCGCCGAGGACGACGAAAACGATGTCCTGATTCTCGAGCGTGCCCTGCGGCGCGCGGCCGCTCGTTTCCGACTCGTGCACGTCCCCGACGGCGAGCAAGCGGTCGACTACATCAGTGGCCGCGGCGTTTATTCCGATCGGGCGCGTCATCCGGTGCCCGACTTGGTGCTGCTCGATCTGCGGATGCCGCGGATGGACGGGTTTGAAGTGCTGCGCTGGCGCCGCGGGAGCGACACGATGCAGCGCCTGCCCGTTATCGTGTTTTCCACCTCCGCGCTGGAGCGGGATGTTCACCAAGCCTACTCGCTGGGCGCCAATTCGTACGTCGTGAAGCCGATGGGCACGGATGCGCTCGAGGATTTGCTCCGGGCTCTGCACCAGTGGTGGGCGCGGTTTAATGTCACCGGTGCCTCCTCCTCCTTCTGAAATGTCGCCCGCCGCGTCCTCCGCGCCGAGCCCCCCGCGTCGAGCGCTCGCCCGCCCCACCGCGCGCGCCGCCTTCGCCATCCTCGGCGCCACGGTGCTGGGGGTCCTGCTTTTCCGCCTCGCGGGCGCGCCGCTCCTGCAGCATGTGGGTCTGCCCCACGAAGTCTGTTACCTGCGCGACCCGCGGCTGGTGTGGCTGCATGTCGGGACGGATGCCCTGATCGGCCTCGCCTACGTCTCCATCTCGATCACGCTCGGATGGCTGGCCTGGCGGGCGAGCCACGGGATCCCCTTTAACTGGGTGTTTGTCGCCTTCGGCCTCTTCATCGTCACGTGCGGGTTCACCCATTTCATGGATGTGTGGGTCGTCTGGCAGCCCGTGTATTGGCTTTCCGCCTACATAAAAATCATCACGGCCGCCGCGTCGGTCGCGACCGCGGTGGCGATCGTGCCCCTCGTGCCGCGGGTGCTCGCGTTGGTGGATCAGGCGAGCCGGTCCGAGGCCCAGCGGCTCGAAATCGGCCGGCTCAACCAGGATCTGGAGCGGTTCAACTACTCGGTGGCGCACGATCTGCGCGCGCCGTTGCGCGGCATCTCCGCCCTGGCCCAGATACTCGCGGAGGATCACGCCGGGGAGCTCGGGGCGGAGGCGCGTGAACACTTGCGGCGCATGCAGGGTTCGGTCGCGCGGATGGACGGCCTGATCACCGGGCTGCTGCAGTACGCGACGATCGGGAGGCAGGAGTTTGTCGTGCAGGACATCGATTTGAGGGGCGTCGTGCGCGAGGTGCTGCAGTTGCTTGACGCCGAGCTGGCCCGCCGGGGGGCGCAGGTGGAGGTGCTGGAACCGCTGCCCGGGGTGCGAGGGGATCCCCTGTTGCTCCAGGTCGTGCTGCAGAATCTCCTGGGCAACGCGGTGAAATTCGTCGAGCCCGGGCGTACTCCCCTGGTGGTGGTCTCGGGCGCCTTGGTCGAGGTGGGGCGGGTGGAGATCTCCGTGACGGACAACGGGGTCGGTGTGCCGGCCTCGGCGCGGCGTCGCATTTTTGGTATCTTCGAACGCGTCGACGTCCGCGAGCCCGGTACCGGCATCGGTCTGGCGCTGGTGCAGCGGGCGGTCGAGCGGATGGGCGGGGAGAATGGCGTGGAGCCCGCGGCTCCGGGCCCGGGCAGTCGCTTTTGGGTCCGTTTGCCCGCCGGCGTCACGGTCCGGGCAAACCGCAATGGCCGTTCGACAAGGTCGGACGGACCCCCAACTTAACGGTTTCGCATGCGCCCAGGTCACGACATCCGCCCTGATTTCCCTATTCTCGACCAGTTGGTGAACGGCAAGCCGCTGGTCTATCTCGACAGCGCCGCGACCGCGCAGAAGCCCCGCGCCGTGCTCGCCGCCCTCGATGCCTACTACGAGCGGGACAACGCGAACGTACACCGCGGCCTGCATGCGCTCTCGACCCGCGCGACCGAGGCCTTCGAAAGGGCCCGCGCGCGCGTCGCCCGTTTTATCGGCGCGGCCGATCCGGCGGAGATCGTTTTCACCGCGGGCACCACCGACTCGATCAACCTCGTCGCCCAGAGCTGGTGCGCGCAGAATCTGCGTCCCGGCGACGAGATCCTTCTGACCGAGATGGAGCACCACTCGAACCTGGTGCCCTGGCAGCTCGCCGCCGCCCGGGCCGGGGCGAGCGTCCGCTACCTGCCCGTCGCCGGGGACGACGCGGAGCACGGACTCGATCTCGGGCGTCTCGACGAGTTTCTCACCCCGCGGACCAAGCTTTTCGCCTTCACCCAGCTGTCCAACACCCTCGGCGTGGTGAATCCCGCCGCGGAGCTTTGCGCGCGGGCCCGGGCCGTGGGCGCCGTGAGCCTGATCGACGCTGCGCAGTCGGTCGGTCATCAGACCATCGATGTCGAGGCTCTTGGGTGCGACTTTCTCGCATTTTCCGGACATAAGATGTGCGGTCCCACCGGCATCGGGGTGCTCTACGGGCGTCGTGAAGTTTTGGATACGATGCCCCCCTGGCGTGGCGGCGGCGGCATGATCGAAAATGTCGAATATGCCGGGTCCACGTGGAAGCCCGCCCCGGAGCGTTTCGAGGCGGGGACGCCCGACATCGCCGGCGCCATCGGTCTGGCCGCCGCCTGCGACTATCTCGACTCCCTGGGCCGCCCGGCGATCTCGGCCCATGATCACCAGCTCGGGGCCT
>JBILUB010000426.1:0-2747 GCA_044371245.1 Opitutaceae bacterium | reverse complement strand
GGCGAAAGCCATCTCGAGTGCGGTGACGAATAAACCGCCGTCGGAGCGATCATGATAGGCAAGCAGTTTGCCGTCGCGGCCAAGTTGTTGGATGGCGTGCCAAAAACCCTTTAGGTCCTCGGCACTGTCGAGGTCGGCCGGCGCCTGACCGGTTTGGCAAAACACTTGGGCCAAGATGGAGCCGCCGAGACGGTTTTGACCGCGGCCGAGGTCGATCAAAAGCAAAGTGGTGTCGAGCGTCGCGGACCGAATCTGCGCTCGGTCCGGGCTGGCGGCGTCGATCGGCATGAGGCCGGGATCAACTCGGGCCAACTGCGGTGTGAGAGAGAGACGCACGTCGGTCACCGGCGCGAAGGCCGAGATGATCAGTGAGAGCGGAGCCGTCACCCTTTTCTGTGCTCCGTCCACCGGGTCTTTCCAGACGGTGGACATGCTCATCGAGTCCTTGCCCACCGGGATGGTGATGCCAAGGGCGGGGCAGAGCTCCATGCCGACAGCCCGTACGGCGGCATAGAGATCGGCGCCCTCCCCGGGAAGCGCGGGCGCGGACATCCAGTTGGCGGACAGGTTGACTCTCCCGATATCGCCTATCTGGGCGGCGGCGAGGTTGGTCAGCGCCTCCCCCACAGCGAGGCGGGCGGAAGCGGCGGCACTATTAACGGCGACCGGGGTGCGCTCCCCCATGGCCATGGCCTCCCCGGTATAGACATCAAATGCGGTGGCGGTGACGGCGCAGTCGGCCACCGGCACCTGCCATGGGCCGACCATCTGGTCGCGCACGATCAGCCCGGTGACCGTGCGGTCGCCGATGCTGATGAGAAAGGTTTTGTCGGCGACCGCCGGGTGCGCCAGCACGCGACGGGCGGCGACGGCCAGGGAAACGCCATCGAGGGTCAGCGGGGCGAGCGGTCGGAGCAGTGTCGTATCCGTACGATGCATACGCGGCGGTTTGCCGAGCAGGACCTCAAGGGGCAGGTCGATGGGAATGTTCTCAAAATGGGGATCCTCGAGCACCAGCCGCCTCTCCTCGGTGGCCTCGCCCACGACGGCGAAGGGGCAGCGCTCGCGGACGCAGAGGGCCTCGAAGGTGGCCAGGCGAGCGGAGGGCACGGCGAGCACGTAGCGCTCCTGGGATTCGTTGCACCAGATCTCGAGCGGTGACATGCCGGGCTCGTCACTGAGCAGGGCGCGCAGGTCGAAGCGGCCGCCGCGGCCGCCGTCGTTGACCAGTTCCGGCAGAGCGTTCGAGACGCCGCCGGCGCCCACGTCGTGGATGAAGGAAATCGGGTTCTCGTCGCCGAGAGCCCAACAGCGGTCGATGACCTCCTGGCAACGACGCTCCATCTCGGCATTGTCCCGCTGCACGGAGGCAAAATCGAGGTTTTCGGCGCCGGAGCCGCTGGCCATGGACGAAGCGGCTCCGCCTCCGAGGCCGATAAGCATGCAGGGGCCGCCCAGCACGATGAGTTTGTCGCCCGGACGGATCTCTCCCTTGCGGATGTGTCCCTCGCGGATGTTGCCGAGTCCACCGGCCAGCATGATCGGTTTGTGATAACCGCGGAGTTCAGTGGCCGAGCCGGAGCCGGCCGGGGCGGGGACCTCCTGCTCGTAGGTCCGAAAGTAGCCGTTGATCGCGGGCCGACCGAACTCGTTGTTGAATGCGGCCGCCCCGAGCGGACCCTCGAGCATGATGTCGAGGGCGGAGACGATGCGGCCGGGCTTGCCGTGGTCTTTCTCCCATGGCTGAACCGCACCCGGTATCCGAAGGTTTGATACGGTAAAGCCGGTCAATCCGGCCTTGGGTTTGGAGCCGCGGCCGGTGGCGCCCTCGTCACGGATTTCGCCGCCGCTGCCGGTGGCGGCACCCGCCCACGGGGAGATCGCGGTCGGGTGGTTGTGGGTCTCGACTTTGCAGAGGATGTGGACGGGCTCGGTGTGAGCGGCGTACTCGCCGGTCACGGGGTCGGCCCAGAAACGGCCTCCGACGCTGCCGGTGAGCACGGCGGCGTTGTCCTTGTAGGCGGAGAGGATGCCCTCCGGGTGCAGGATGTAGGTGTTTTTGATCATCTGGAACAGCGAGCGGTCCATGGCGGTGCCGTCGATTTCCCAGGTGGCGTTGAAGATTTTATGCCGGCAGTGCTCGGAATTGGCCTGAGCGAACATCATCAACTCGATGTCGTTCGGGTCGCGTCCGAGTGCGGTGAAGTTTTTCACCAAGTAGTCGATCTCGTCGTCGGCGAGGGCGAGTCCGAGGGCTAGGTTGGCCTCGACGAGGGCGGATCTTCCCCTGGCCAGCACCGGCACGCTGCTCATGGGTCTCGGCCGTGCCTCGGCAAAAAGAGTGTCGCACTGCTCCATCCGATCGAAAACGACCTGGGTCATGCGGTCGTGAATCTTGCCGCGGAGGATTTCGAGCTGGGCCGAGCTCAGCACCATGAGCGGCTTCGCCAGGGCGGCGTTGTCGATCTCGATGACAAACTCCACCACACGCTCGATGCGCCGCACCGCTCCGAGGCCACAAATGTGGGCGATATCGGTAGCCTTCGAGGACCAAGGCGAGATGGTTCCTGGCCGCGGCGCCACGATCTGGACCAGGCCGGCGACCGCCGTCAGCTCACGGCGCGGACCGTAAGTCAGCAGTTTCCCGAGCACCTCCGTCTGCTTCGGGTCAAGGCTTGCGCCCTCTTCGGCGAGCTTGACCAGGTGCACGAACTGGGCGCGTAGCGTGCGGACGCGCAGACCGGCTA
>JBILUB010000269.1:0-4041 GCA_044371245.1 Opitutaceae bacterium | reverse complement strand
GAGAGGGCGGAGGAGCCGCGAAGAGTCAGCATGGTCGGAAGAACCGGCGATGTTTCGGCAGGCGTCGGACGTGGTCAAGGGGAGGAGCGGATTATCGGCCTTTTAGAGATCGCCGTGGCGTTTTCGTGGAGAAATCCGTTGACCACTCGGATCGCCGGTCCGGTATGGCACCCTTTTGATGCCGTGAAGGTCTCCGTGAGTGACAAGCCCAGGCAGAATGGTTCGCACCAAACGGGTGCGGGCAGGGTGTGACCGAGACCGATACGCCCGTTCAGCCCCTTCGATTTTTCCCTTTCCCGAACCATGTCCGACAAGATCACCCACGAGTGCGGCATCGCCCTGGTACGACTCTTAAAACCGCTCGCCTACTACCAGGAGAAATACGGCACGCCCCTGTGGGGTTTCACCAAGCTTTTCCTGTTGATGGAAAAGCAGCATAATCGCGGTCAAGATGGAGCCGGAGTGGCCTGCGTGAAACTGGACATGCCCGTCGGCGAGCCGTTCATGTTTCGAGAGCGCTGCGTAAAGGCCAACCCGCTCGACAAGATCTTCAAAACCCTGCTCGCGCAGTATGACGGCAAAAAGGCCAGCGGGGAAATCCACCCCGAGTTCGCCCACACGGTAAAGACCCACTTCGACTTCGGAGGCGAACTGCTCGTGGGCCACCTCCGCTATGGCACGAGCGGCGGCTACAACATCTCTTCCTGCCACCCCTATTTCCGGCGGTCACCCTGGCCCACGCGTAATCTCGCCCTGTGCGGAAACTTCAACATGACCAACACCGACGAGCTCAATCAGGCGCTCGTGGGCATGGGGCAGCACCCGATCTTCGCGACCGACACCCAGGCGCTTCTCGAAAAAATCGGGTTCTTCCTCGATGAGGAGCACGAGGATATCTACCGCGCTCTGCGCGAGCAGGGCCTGCGAGGGGAGGAAATTTCCTACCTGATCAGCGAGCGTCTCGATCTAGGCCGGGTGATCACCCGCTCCGCCTCCCGCTGGGACGGCGGATACACCCTTTGCGGCCTCATCGGAAACGGCGACGCCTTCGTCGCACGGGATCCGGCCGGCATCAGGCCCGCCTTCTATTTTCAGAACGACGAGGTCATCGCTTTCGCTTCCGAACGGGCGCCCCTGCAAACGATCTTCGACCTCGGCGTGGCCCAGGTGAAGGAAGTCCCGCCCGGCCACGTGATCGTGATGAAACGCGACGGGCGCATCTCCGAATCGCAGTTCACCGCTCCCCTCCCCCGGGCCTCCTGCACCTTCGAGCGCATCTACTTCTCGCGGGGTAACGACCTGGACATCTACCGGGAGCGAAAAGCCCTCGGCGCCCGCCTGACCGACCAGGTCTTGCGCGCAGTCGACGGCGACTGGGGCCGCACCGTTTTTAGCTTTATTCCGAACACCGCCGAAGTCGCCTGGTTCGGCCTCATGCACGGCCTCCGTGAGAAACGCAGAGCAGAGGTGAAAAAAGCCATCCTCGAAGCGGCCGCCCAAGGCACGGTGACCGAAAGCCTGCTCGACGACCTCATCACTCACAACTGGCCCCGCGGCGAAAAAGTCGTCTCCAAGGACATCAAGCTCCGCACCTTTATCGGCCAGGAGTCGATGCGGAATCACCTCGCAAGCCACGTCTACGACATCAGCTACGGCTCGGTGCAGCCCGGTGATAAACTGGTCTGCGTGGACGATTCGATCGTGCGAGGCACCACCCTGCGCAAATCCATCCTGCGCATCCTCACCCGCCTGCATCCGAGCAAAATCGTGATAGTCTCCACCGCACCGCAGATCCGCTACCCGGACTGCTACGGCATCGACATGTCGCAACTCGGCAAATTCATCGCCTTCGAAGCCGCGATCACCCTCCTGCGCGAGCGCGGGCAGACCGACCTGCTCACCGAAGTCTACCAACAATGCCGCGAAGCCGTGGCCAAAGGCGAAACGGTGAACTACGTCCAACGCATCTACTCCCCCTTCAGCCCCGACGAGATCTCGGCCAAAATCGCCGAGTTCGTGCGTCCGGTCGGAGTCGAGTGGAACGGAGAAATCGAGGTCATCTTCCAGACACTCGAAAACCTGCACGCCGCCTGCCCCCAACACAGCGGTGACTGGTACTTTTCCGGACGTTACCCGACCCGCGGCGGCTACCGGGTCGTGAATCAAGCCTTCGTCAACTACTACGAAAACAGCGAGGGCGGCCGCGCCTACTAGACGGCGCGCCCCGGCTGGACACCAGCTCACGACCGCCCCACTCCACCCACGCATCCGCCCAACCCCCCGCTCCGGCGCCAACGCTCCCAAGCTCGATGTCCCTCTCCTACGAATCCTCCGGCGTAAACTACGACCAACTCGACGCCTTCAAACGCGCCTGTCAAAAAGCCGCCAAGACCACCGCGCCCCTCCTCGAGCTCCACGGCTACGCCGAGCCCGCCAACACCCGCGGAGAGAGCTGCTACCTGATGGAGGCCGGCGACCACTTCCTCGCCCACGTCGAAGAAGGCCTCGGCACCAAAAACCTCGTCGCCGACGCCGTCTACACCGCCACCGGCAAAAACTTCTACCGCGAGATCTCGATCGATACCGTCGCCACCATCGTCAACGACCTCGTGACCTGCGGCGCCCTCCCGATCTCCGTCGCCATGCACGCCGCCGTCGGCGAGTCCGCCTGGTTCACCGACGCCGCCCGCATGCAGGCGCTCGTCGAGGGCTGGGCCGAGGGCTGCCGCCAGGCCGGAGCCGTCTGGGGCGGCGGCGAGACCCCCACCCTGCGCGGCATCGTGCACGCCGAAGCCATCGTGCTCGCAGGCTCCGCCATCGGCAAAATCGAGCCCAAATCGCAGCGCATCACGGGGGATGTACGCGATGGAGACGCCATCGTCTTTCTCGCCTCCTCCGGTGTGCAGACCAACGGCCTTTCGCTCTGCCGCCTCATCGCCTCCAAGCTCCCGCTCGGGTACCAGACGCCCATCGGCCACGGCGACCCGCGGACCTACGGCGAGGCACTGCTCGCACCCTCCGTCATCTACGTGAACTTTGTGCGTGAGTGCCAGCAAGCCGGCGTGCCGCTCCACTACGTCGCCCACGTCACCGGCCACGGCTGGCGCAAGCTCATGCGCCTCGACGAACCCTTCGTCTACGAGATCCACACCCCCGGCGAGGAGCCCGCCCTCTTTAAGTTTCTCCGCGAGGCCGGGCCGATCGATCTCCGCGAAGCCTACGCCACCTTTAATCAAGGCGTCGGCTTCGCCGCCTACGTCGCCCCCGAAAACCTCGAGGCCACCCTCGCCGCCGCCAAGGCCTCCGGCTACCGCGCCTGGCACGCCGGCACCGTGCGAAAGGAGGGCGACCGCAAAGCCGTCACCATCCCCGGCCTCGGCCTGGCCTACGACGGTAGCACGCTGCAGGTTCGCTGAAACGGCGGCCCGAGCGGCGCCGCCCGTGCCCCCCCGCCTCCCATGCGTCTGCGCCGCCTCACGCTCCAGAACCTTCGCAACATCCCGTTCGCGGAGTTTGAGTTCGCTGGGAGGCAGCAGTTCTTCGTCGGCCAGAACGGCCAGGGCAAAACCAACCTCCTCGAGGCCGTCGGCTTCTTCACCGCGCTGCGCTCCTTTCGCACCGCCGATGCCTCCCTGCTGATCGCCCAGGGGAAACGCGAGGGGGCCGTGGCCGCCCGCTTCGAACACGAGAAACAAGGCTCCACCCAGGTGGTCATCACGCTCCGTCCGGGTGGTAAGGAAGTGACCTGCGACGGCGAGCGCCTCACCCGCCTCGCCGATTTTCTCGGGCGCTTCCCCACCGTCGTTTTTTCCTCGCAGGACCAGCAGCTCGTGCGGGGCGCGCCGGCCCTGCGCCGCCGCTGGCTCGATCTCGCCCTGGCCGGCACCGACCGGAGTTATCTGTATTCATTGACCAACTACCACCGTGCGCTCGCCGGACGCAACCAACTGCTCAAACGCCAGGCCCCCGCCGCGGAGCTCGCCGCCTTCGAGGCGCCGCTGGCGGAGGCGGCGGCCGCCCTGGTCGCCGCGAGGCGTGCGG